>JAYRUZ010000010.1:0-21938 GCA_041918795.1 Azonexus sp.
ACATTCACCGTCTGCAGGATGGCGCCCATCATCGGTACGGCGAAGAAAGCCTCAAGATAGCGGTGGCTGTCCCAGTCCATCATCGCCACCGTCTGCCCGGATTCGACCCCCAGCCCGGCAAGCGTATTGGCCAGCCGCCCGATCCGTTCGTTCAGCGTGCGGTAGTTATAGCGCAGCCGGCCCTGGTAGGTAATTTCCTGCTCGGGCGCGATGGCCAGCGGCGTCAGCAGCAGTTGCTTGATCAGCAGCGGGTATTGATAGGCGGATGGCGTCGACTGGACGAGCTTGACCGGCATGACTTTCTCCCTGATGCAGTTTTGTTATGAATTGATGACAGCAATCGGGGAATTTTACTCGCGGCCCGCCATGAGGGCAGCACTTCGCGGCAAAAGAGCTACCTTAGGGCCGCAAGTGTTGCTCGGCCACACCGATCAGATCGGCCGACAGCGTGGCCGACTGCAAGCTGCGGCGGAAAGCCTCGCGTGCCTCCTGGGTCTTGCCATCGGCCTCCAGCGCCAGGCCGAGACCCAACCACCAGCGGCCCTCGCCCGGTGCCAGGCGGCTCGCCCGCTGGTAGTGCCCGACTGCAGCTTTTGCCAGCCCGAGACGGGTCTTCACATGGCCCTGGAAGCCGGCGTAGTCGGCATTGTTCTCGGCATGCGCCTGATGGCGGGCCAGCGTTTTATCCGCCACTGACAGGTCGCCATGTTCGAGTTGCAGGCGAGCGAGCGACATCGCCCAGCCAATCTGCGTCGGCTGGCCATCCAGCCCTTCCTGCAGGATCTGCATCGCCTCGTCGGTCTTGCGCGCTTCGAGCAAGCCACGGAGCAGCAACTGGCGCGCCGGCACAAAGCTGGCGTCGTGCTTCAGAGCTGCCTTCGCCGCTTCCATCGCCTCGCTACCCCGCCCGGAAGCCTGGGCGATCTCCGCCTTGCGGAATTCCGCTTCGGCCCGATCGCGCGGGGTCAAAGGCAGGTTGCTCTTCTCGATCCTGGTCGGGCCGGAAGTCGTCGCCGGAGCCTGCTGCGCGGGGGCCTCTTTGCCCGGTGTGCTTTCGGCCACCTGCACCGGCGTATTTTTCGAAGGCATTGCCACCGGGTCCGGCACCGCGACCAAAGGTTCCGCCGGAATGGGCACCGATGTCAGGCTGGAGGCCAAACGCAGACTTTCGGAAATTGGCTCTTCCGGCTTGTCCACCGCAGCAGTCGACGTTTCGGCGGGCGCCACCGGAGCAAGCGGTTGCACGACGGGTTTGCGGACCGCTTCCGCCATGCCGAGCAGCGGCAGTAACTGGCCATTGACCTGCAAGCCCGCCGCCACCAGTCCGCACAGCGGCAAACCGAGCAAGACGAAGGTCTTGAGGAATTTGCCGTTACGCCTTGGCGTACTTGGCAGAGCGCGGATCTCGCGTTGCAGGTTCTGACGCAGCAGATCGTCCGGCCGCTTGGCCTCAAGATCGCGCAGCATGTCGTTGATCAGGCTCATCTCACCACCAACCGGGGGACGATGCCCCCGCCGTATCGGAAGCTGCGCGCTTGACGTGCGCCGTTTTGACGGCGTGCAGCCCTTCGCCATAGGCTGCCAACAAGGACTTGTGGGCCAGGATATTGAGCAGGCGCGGCGTTCCCCGGCTGGCCCGATGCAGCGCACGCACCGTCCGCGGCAGGAAGACGCCCTCGCCACGGTAGCCGGCGACACGCAAACGGTGTTCCAGATACTTGCCGACTTCCTGACGGTCCAGACCGGTCAGGTTGTAATGGAAGGCGATGCGCTGGAGCAATTGGCGGATCGAAGGCTCACTCAACTTGGTATCGAGTTCCGGCTGCCCCAACAGGATGATCTGCATCAGCTTGCGCTTTTCCGTTTCCAGATTGGACAACAGGCGCAGCGACTCCAGAGTCTCCAGCGGCATGGCCTGCGCCTCGTCGATGCACAAAACGACACGACGCTCCGCCGCCGCATGTTCCAACAAGGCATGATTGATCTGCTTGAGCAGGTGGTAATCATCCACATCGGCGCTTACGGCCAAAGCCAATTCCTCGGCCAAGGCCAACAGCAGGGTACGTGGCGACAGGTAAGGATTGGGCAGATAGGCCGAAACGGCGTTTTCCGGCATCGCCTGAAGCAGCCGGCGGCAAAGCAGCGTCTTGCCGGTGCCGACTTCGCCGGTAATCTTGATGAAGCCCTCGCCACTGCCGATGGCGACCAGCAGCGTATTCAACGCCTCCTGGTGGCTGCGTGTGATGACGGTATAGCTGGTGTCCGGCGTGATGCCGAAAGGCAACTCACTGAGTCCGAAATGCTCCAGATACACCGTCGGCCCTTGCCTCTACGGCTTATTGCAACTGCAGACGACGCGCCTGACGCGGGTCGAGTTCCTGCAAGCGGTCCTGGGTTTCGGCCGCAATGTCGCGCCAGGTGTTTTCGTCCTTGATCACCGTCGAGCGCAGCAGGATGACCAGTTCGCGCTTGGCGCTGGACACCCCCTTCTGGCCGAACAGCAGCCCCAGGCCGGCAACGCCACTGACGCCCGGCAAACCGCTGCGGCTGTTCTGCTGGCTCTGGCTCATCAGGCCGCCGATGGCGACAACACTGCCGTCCTGGACGCGGACGATGCTATCGGTTTCCTTGATCGTGCTCGAGGCGAGCGGCAGCGTGAAGGTACCGAGATCCCCCAGATCGACATTCTTGGTTTTTTCCTCGACCACACTGACCGACGGGTGGACATGCAGGATGATGTTGCCGTCGTTGTCGATCTGCGGCGTCACGTCCAGCGCAATGCCTGAGAAGAAGGGCTGCAGCGTGATGTTCGGCGTCACGACATTGCCGGACGCGCTGGTTGTCGTGTTGGTGCTGATCCCGGTCACGAAATAGTCGTCGGTGCCGACCTTGAGCACGGCTTTCTGATTGTTCGTCGTCGCAATACGCGGGCTGGACAGGACCTGCACGTCCCCCTGACCTTCGAGGAAGGACAGAAGCGCGCCAAAATCCTTGGACTGGAAAGCCATGCCGACGAATCCCGAGCCGGTCGACGACGCCGTGAGGTTGCCGCTGGCACCCGGTGTTGCCGACGTCAGGCCGGAGCCGCTCATCACGCCGGAGCCGGAAATGGTCGCACCGGGGGCCATGATACCGAGGGCGAAACGGTTGGTGATGCCACCGAACTTGCTCCAGTTGATCCCGGTCTGGAAAGCATCGCTCAAAGACACCTCGATGATCTTCGCTTCCAGCATGACCTGACGTTCGACCACCAACTGGGTCGCCTTCAGGTAATCCTCGACCGCACGGATTTCGGCCGGATTGGCCTTGACCAGCACGACACCCGAAGTCGCATTGACGATGACGTTGCGCCCTTCCTGGTTGCCAACGAGCATACCCAGCGCCGCCGACAGTTCCTTCCAGAAATCGTAATCGGAGGTCGTCTGGACTCGGGCGCTGTCCGTTCCGCGCTGTTGCGTCGGGGAGCCGGTCGTGCCGCCCATCGTATTGCTGACCTGCTGCCCGGTCGCCGAGCCCGCGCTGGTCGCCGGGCTGGAAGTCGTCGGCGAACTGCCGGTCACCCGCATGTCGCTCAGGCCCTGGCGACGGTTGGCCAGGTAATTGATCTTGAACAAACGGGTTTGCACCGTATTCGGCTGCACATAGATGCGGTTGCCCTGGAAGCGGTAGTCGTAGCCATAGACCTCGCGCAAGGCCTCCAGCGCTTCACGTACGGTCGTATTCTTCAGGTTCAGGCTGACGCTACCGCTCAGTTCCGGCGGAAACAACACGCTGTAGGAGGTATCCGATACCAGCGCCGTCAACACCTGGGTGACCGGTGCATTATTGACCGCCAAATTGAAACGCGGCTCGGCCTTCTTGGCCACCGGCGCATCCAGTTGCAACGGGGGAAGCATGGCCTGCCCGACGATGTCGGCCGACGTCGTTTTCGCCCGGCTGTTTGCCGCTGCGCTGACATCCTGTCTGGCACGCTCGAAAGCATCCCCGCGACTGGCGTATTGGTTGCTGCAGGCAGACACGGCCAGGCCGGTCACTGCGATCATCCAGAACTTGCTCATGGCGAATCCTTAAGCTGCCCGCGTTTTCCCGTCTTGCGGGCTTTGGGCGTCACGATCATTTGTTTGTTCACTTCCGGGGTCAGATACAGGTGGGTCACACCCTCCGGCCCCTGCAATACGGCTTCCCGCTCGGTCAGGCGGACCAGCGTGGCATCGCCCAGCTTGCCGCCGAGCGCGACGGTCTGTCCGCCGATGATGGCAACCGGCTTGCCGCGCTGTGGCAGCATGACCGACTGCAATCTGAATTCGTTGTCGACCGTTGCCGCCACACCGGCACTCTCGGTCGCCGTACCCCAGCCAGCCGGCGGCCGGGTCGGGTCGCCCACCTGGGCCACAGCGAATTCTGCCGTCAGGCAGGACAGCAACAGCAGGAATGTCTTCACAGCGCCAGCCATGTGCGCTCCGAACTCAGGGTATAAACGGTCAAGGTCATTTCGGCCCGTGGATAGTCGCCAACGCGATAATTCAGGCTGCCCCACAGCAGGCGTTTGTCCAGCTTTTCCAGCTGGGTGACATAGGCCTGCAACTCACGGTAGCTGCCCTCGATTTTCAATTCGACGCCGTGCCGGTAGAGGTCGAACACCCGGGCGGCATCCTTCTCGGTCGTTTTCTTGGCGGCATCTCCTGCGAGCACGCTCTGCGGGGCCAGCGTCTTCAGGCTGACCAGGCGCAAGCCGGGTTGCCGGGCCAACAGGCGTTCAAGCAGGCGGTTCATTTCCTCGGGTGGCACCAGGGCGGCACCGAAGTCGCGAATCTGCTGGTCCAGCTTCGCCTGCTCGGCCGCCAGTGCTGCCAACTCGGCCTTCTTCCCGGCGTCGGGATCCTGTTGCGCCTGTGCCTGCAGGAGCGCCAACTGCGCCTGCATCTGACTCAATGACGCTTCCTGGGTCGCCACTTTTGCCTGCAAGGCTTTGCGCTGGCTGGTCTGCGGACCAAGCCAGAGCGCGTTGCCAAGCAGGGTCGGCCCCAAGACGAGGGCCGCAGCGACGAGCCCGCGCTCACGCCGCGACAATGCCTCATATTTCTGGCGTATAGCCTGCCAGCGCTGTCCGATTGCACTCATTCCGCCGCTCCCTTGGCCGCGATGCGCTCCGCCACCAGGGCAAATTCGACGAAACGAACCGTGCCGGCCCTGGGCTTCGCATCCCCGGCCGACGGTGCTGTCACCGTCTTGTCCTGTGCCGGATCGACTGCCTTCATGTCCAGGGCGGCGAATTTGCGCCCGGCGAATGCCGACTCGGCGTTGAGCTTGGCAATGTAAGCCGGCAACAGCGAGGAATCGGTCAGGCGTCCGCGCATCTCGATGGCCTCACCCTGAAAGGCAAAGCCGGTGAGCCACACACCGTCCTTCAATTGGCGGCCGAAGCCGTCCATCAAGCCGGAATAGCTGGGCGCATCGCTGCCCTGGCCCTGCGTGACGACCTTGATCACCTCGCGGCGCTGATCGACACCCAGGCGGGCCGCCTCGACTTCGAGCGCCAAAGCGGGGTTCTCCTTGCGTCCGGCGATGCTCTGGCCGAGCCCTTGCACCTGCTGCTGCAGGCTTTGCAAAGCCTGGCTCAGTTCGGCATCGCGGGCACGCAAGGCATCGGCGCCGAGCTTGTCGATCAAGCCCAAGCCGACGACGGCCGCCAGCAGGCCACCGGCAATGCCGGCCACCACCGGCAGGGCCAGCCAGTCGAAACGTGGCCGGAACTCCGACAAAAGCAGGTTGATTTGCTGACTCATACGCTCGCCCTCAGTGCCGCGCCGATAGCCAACAAGCCTTGCGCCTGGCGCTCCGGGCTGCGCAATTCAGGAAGCGAATCGAAATTTGCCACTTGGGCCATGTCCACCGCAGCAACCGGCAGATAAAGATTCTCCGCCAACATGGCGACCGTACCGGCGCAATCGTGCTCCGCCGCCACGATCAGGCGGGAAACGGAAATGAAGCCATATTGGCGATCGAAGTTGTCGAGAGTCCGCTGCAACTCCAGGGCCAAGCGTTCCAGCATCTGGCGGCGGCGCTCGTCATCCGCCTGGGCCAGCGCCGAGGACGACACCTCGATGCGTCGCGAGAGATAGAGCTCGCCACGATAGGTGATGGTCAGCAGGCTGTCGTTCCCGGTCAGGGCCAGGAAGGCGAGACCCCGATTCGGCTCCTCGAACAGCGCCGCGACGTTGCGCACCGCCATTTCGGGGATATCGATGGCATTGAGTTGCAATTTGGCGTCGCCGAAGGTCGCCATCCGGCCTGCGACAACCGAAGCCGGGGCAGCCACGGCAAACAGGTTTTCCTGCCGGCCTTCCGCCGGAATCGTGGCGACGGCAATCGCCGCATCGCCGACCGGAAAATCGACCATGTCCTTCATGCGCCAGCGCACCGCCTGCACCAGTTCTTCGGCCGGCACCGACGGAGCCTCCAGCTGGATCAGCCGGTAGGCATCCTCTTCCAGCAAGGTCGTGCAGCGAAAGCGCTTCAGTCCGCGGGTTTGTCCCAGGCGCAAGAGCGCATCCTTGACGTCGCGCTCGATGCGAAACGAGTCGAATGCTCGGATTTCCGGGCGTTTCCCCGCAGGCAAAATGACATGCGCAAGATCGATCCGGTCGCCGTTACGCACAACCGCCATCCAACCCTCAGCCAATTTCACCCCGAATTTGGGCCACATCACGCCTGAACCTCAAGTTTTTTGCAAAGGATAGCTGGTAACACTCTATTTTTCAACGGATTTTTATTTTTAATAGTTTTCACGCAGATAGATGATCGGCGAACGCGGCCCACAAGCACCAAAACAGGCCCTGGCGTTGCCTGAAGGCGGCAGCCAGACCGATGACGGCGTCAATTTCGAACCGATGACGTCAACATAACCAAAATTTCCTGTCCCTGGGCCCTGTGTCAAGACCGTCGGATGACGCAGCACCATCAAGGCATCTCCGGCTGTCAATTTCACCGTCGCATCGGTCTTGTTGTTCATCTGGGCAACCACCTCGCCGGAAGCCAACTGGTTTTTAGCGGATGCCGGGTAGAAAACCAGGCCGCCGTTGGCGGCATCTGCTGTCGGCAGAGTCAATGCCGAACAAACATCCAGCGTGTTCTTCTGCCAGCCCGAGGCTGACCAGTATTGCGCCTGTACCGGTACCGGCAACGGTAACATCTCGGTTCCGTACGCATTGTTCAGCCACAGGCGGCCGTACAACACCGAGGTCGATCCGATCTTGCGTGCGGTGCAACCCGCACCGGAACAAATGCCTGTCGTCGCGGCATTCATGTCCGGACTGGCCAGAGAAACCGAGTCTTTGGTCAGTTGAACGCCGATATCCAGTTTGCTGAACGGCCCGCCAGCCTCCAACGGGTTGCTGAAACAGGTCGCACCATCAAAGGGTGGCGATTTCGTCGGGCGGGAGAAGACCGATGTTTTGGTATCCGGACTATCATCACCGTTACTGTCATTGAAATTGAATACCCCATTGACCCAGCTGCCACTCCCGCCGACCGTGATCCGTCCCGCCAGATCGCAGCCCTGGTTCGATGCCGCCTGATCCTCCGCCACGAGTACCGGCGCCCCGACGGGATAGCCCCGGCTGGCATCGTAATTGGCGGTCACGCCCCCTGCTCCATTTTGCGCCTGCAAGCGGTAAGCAATGCCGAAGCCAGTCTGCCCCATGTAGGTAAACAGTGGCGTGCTCGGGGTAGTGGCCGTATTGCTGCAGAAGGGGGATAGCCCACCGCCCAGATAGGCGAAATGATCGGGCTTGAAGCGGCCGAAATAAACCGAATTCGGCGTGCCGGTACCCGTGTTGTAGTAGCCGAAGTTGCAACCGTACTTGCCGTCGCTGTTCTTCGTATTTGCATAGCTCCCGGCAATGCAATCAGACCGGGTTGAAGTACTGTCGACACCGATCCAGCTATCGTCGTACAGGCCACGCGGCGACGAGGTATCGTCTGCCGGGTTGTAACCGAGGAAGCGGAAATTGCCGACCTCGGCGTAGGTGAAACTCCCGGTCGTTTCCGAGGTCGTGGCTCCGGCAGTGGCCGCCGGGAAGCTGGCCGGGCTGAACGCGCCGACCACGGAGCCGCTTCCGCTCGGCAAGGCCGTCATCGCTGCGATATTGATTTTTGGCGTGCCCGTGTAGCCGCCGGCATTGATCGTTGCCGTCATCGAGAAAGCATCCGTTCCCGCCTTGAATGACGGTTCCCCGCTCAAGGTGGCATTACTGGCCGTAGAGGTCACCCCGGTAATCAGGGTCGGGCGTACGGAGAAGGAGTCGATCGAGCAGGCGGTCGTCGTTCCGTCGCTGATCACGGCAACCAGGTTGGCATAAGCCTTGTTCAGGGTGAAATCCCCGGTCGTCTTGATACCCTTGTCGGTCGACGTGAAGGCCAGCGTCTGGCTACCACCCGTCACCGCAGCCTTGCCGTTGCAACTGGCATTGGCGCAGGCGGTCGCACGGTCGGCATCGCTGCCGCACAGGTTGTCGCTGTTATCGACCAACTTGACCGTCACGTTCTTGGTCGCACTGGCCGCATAGGTCGTCAGAATCTGGCTGTTCGAGAGTGCGGCAACCTTCAGCTTGAACGCCGTATTGACCAGCTTCATGTAGATGTGGCCGGTGAGAAAGTTCTGCACCACGCTGGGGTAGGCGTCGTCGATGGCGCTGAAACCGCCGGGGGTACCGCCATCCGGCGGAACGTAGTACTGGGCACAAATTCTGACCCGGCCGAGTTCGTGGATATTGGTCGAACCGCCCGTCGAACCGGTGAAGGACAACTGCCAGTTGGCCGGAACCGGGGCCTGGACGTAACCGGCAGCACTCGCCCTTGCATAGGCATCGAACGAAGCCACTACGGGACTGTAGCTCGTTCCTGCCCCCGAAGTATCACGGTTGACTGCAACCCATGTTTGTCCAGCGGCAGAATTACGCGCGTCGACGATCACCTGATAGTAATGCCCATAAGCCGGGGAAGTTGAGCCTGCATTATCGACGCCAGGCGAGAGAGAGCCCGATGTTCCGCCGAGATATGGATAGCCGGTGGTACCTGAGCCCGATCCTCGCACCGCCACACCATCAACAATGAAGCCGGGGCCGAGCTTCCGCCCTTCGGTAGGATTCGAGAAATTTCCATACTCGTCGATCCCAACCCCGATCCAGCCACCAGCGAAACCATTGGTTAAAGGACTGCTCTGCTGAGCATAGCCGAGGGAACCACCGTAGGCTCCGGGCACCGGGGCAATGGTGTAATCGGACAAGGTCACCGCGATACCATCGGCACCGGAGCCGTTATAGGCGTAATGCTTGAATTCCACTGAAATGTAGTTGCCGGCCGCCGGGAAGAAGCCCGGCGCGGTTGCTGACTTGGCGTTATTTCCGGAATTCTCGGTCAGGCGCAGAAAGCCGGTCGAGCTGTTGATATACGGAACAATGCTCGTCGAATCGCTTTTCGAGACGACCCAGTTGCTCGACGTAAACATTGGCGATGGGTTCAGGTTCGTTCGGCCAAAGCTGTCGCATTGGCAGATCAAGGTCAGGCCAGCCGGCGTATTTGCCGGTTGCTCGCAGGTCGAATTGCCTGGCTGGCCGATGGCAAATTCACCGAGCGACGCGATCCCGCTCACTTTGCGGCTGTTGGTCGACGGTGCTGTCGGCGTCAGCGCACTCCAGCTACCGGAAGTCTTTTTGACGACGATGAAGTCGGTCTGCACGGAACTGCTATCCACGTCGTTAACGGTGCAATCCGCCGACCCGGTCGCCGAACAGTACTGGAAGGTCGAATCGAAGGTACTGAACCCGGCACCGCTGCCTGCCGTCAAGGTCCAATAGCGGTTTACGCTCCGGGTCGAGCGGATGCCGGAAATACCGCTAACGGTGTCGGCGTGATCGTCCGTAGTCGTCGAACCGGTCACCTTGCCGCCGGAAGTTGACGAAGCTGCCGTCAAGGTGATCGGCACGTAATTGTTGGCATCGCCGACATCGAAGATGCAGGTCGCCCCATAGTTCGGAAAGGTCAATTGCAGGTTGCCGTAAATCCAGCTACCGGCATTCCGGGACGCCAGCAAGCTACCTGCGCAATTACGCGGAAAGACCACGGCATAGCTGCCTGTCGTAATCTTGCCACTCGTCAGGTTGAGCGCCCCCCAGGAAGTATCGCCGACCGTCAGATTTCCGCCCAAAATCAATCCAGCACTGTTGTTCAACGTGACCCCACGGAGGCTTGCGGCGGCCGAAATGGTCTGTGCCGTGGAACCATTGAAGATCCAAGTGTTCGACCCCATGGCCAACAGCGTTCCAGAAATCGTCAGGTCTTTGGCCAGATAAATCCCGCTACCACTCCCGAGACCATTGGTCTGGGCATCGAATGTCGCCCCAGCGGCGATGGTGAGATTACCCAGCACAGTCAAACTCGTACCGCCAGAGACGGTCTTGGTACCGCCTGAAACCTGTAGATTGGGATAGGTAATGACATCGACGGGAATAGTTTGTGCTCCGCCGTTCAGGATGATCGTGGCCGAGCTATTCTTCGTCCCGCCATTGTTGAATCCATTGTAGATATTGAGGAATGGCGTTGCATCGCTCAATTGAATGATCATCGTTGATGCACTGGCCAGCGTGACCACAGAACCATTAGCATTCAGGTAATCAGCCGTCAGCGTCCCGTTGCCACTCCAGGTCGACGCGGCACTCAAGCTGATCCCGGAGGTTCCAGCGGTCAGGGTGATCGTCCCATTGTTGACCAGATTACCGGCCAGATTGAGCGTTCTAGCGGTCGCCCCCGAGGTGACCAGCGAAGTGCCGGAATTGAGCGTCAGCGAAGCGATTGCATTGCTGTTGGTGTTCAGCGTGACGGTATGGCTGTTGCGAATGGTCACGTTATCGCCGGCCTGGGGCACAGAACCACCACAACTCGTCCAGGTACCGGTCGTATTCCAGTTTCCGCTATTGTTACTCTGGCAATTGGCCGCCCAAGTCTGTCCAGCCATCAGGCAAGAAACAGCGAAGAGCAATTTCAACAAGGCAACTCGAATGTTCTTCCGGTTAATCATTTCTCACCTCAACAATCGAACGGCGCAACAGTCACCGCTGCATCCCGGCATTTTTCTACAGTCACCGCCACCTGCCGCTCGATACCGGGCGCCTTGACCCCATCGGCCGTGGCCGTCGCGATGATGCGGAAAATCCGGATTTGCCGCCCACCTTCCTGATAGACCGCCACATCACTGGGAAAAGCATGGCACGCGATGTTCAGCGTATGCCCTGGAATAGCCGGGAATGGCGCAGCCACAGCATCACACGTTGGCAGACCGGCGGTGGTGCCATTCGGATCAAGCTGATACATCCCCCACTCGACACCGGCCCGTGCCGCCTGATAGGCGCGCGAACCGCCGATATCCGCCGCCATGTTCACATGCGTCACATTCATCAGATAAGCCATCGCCGCCGCCAGCACTGACATCAACAGCAGCAAAAAGATGCCGGCGATCACCGACACGCCGCGCTGCTGCGGTGCACTGGCCAAATTGGGCAAAAACCGTTTCATGGCGTATTCAAAACCTCAACCTGATGCAGCAACTGGACCGACTCGCCGTTGCGGGTCAGGGTCAGACGCAGTACCGCCAGGCCGTTACGCTGAAGGACACCGGGCGCATAGCTGAAGGTGCAGCCAGCAACATTGTCCACATTGTCCACCAGGACCGCCGAAGTCGCCCCCAGCGCGCCCAGGTTGGTGGTTGGCTGAGCGCTGTTGAAGCCATATCCGGTACGCCGCACGATGGTTCCCGCCGCCGGATCGCAGACATACGACACCGGCTGGGCGACGATCTGGAAACGGCTTTGCGGCGACGGAAAGGGAAACTGCGCCGTGCCGACCGTGTAGGTCACGGTCTGCAGGCCCACACCCTCGTCCACATCTCTTAGGTTATCTTTCTGGTAAACGTCGCTACCCGGCAGACCCAGGTTGAAAATTACCAACTTCTCATCTTTCCTGATGGTAACTGGCGGGCCCAGCACCTCGAAGGAATTGTCTGTCGTGCTACCAAAATCCAGCGGATTGTCACCGGCTCCGCCGCCGAAATCAGCCCGATAGCGACCGGCATCCGAGATCGGGACGAATTCGAGATAGCGCCCGGTAGCATCGACCCGCACACTGTTCGGCAAGGCCGATTGCAGATCGCGGGCGATCCGGCGCAGCGCCGTATCGGCCGCATCCGACAACTCCGCCCGGTTGCTGACATCGAGATAAGAGTCCACCTGCTGCCGGCCGAACATGGCCACAATGGCCACGATGATCCCGGTGATCACGATGGAGACAATCATCTCCACCAGCGTAAAGCCGCGGTGCACACGCCACATGGGCAAAAAATCAGGTACGTGGCGCATAGCGGAAGCGATAACCGGTCAAGGCAAACGTTTCACCATCGCGGCTAATGGTGACAGTCACCGCCAATGCCGCCGAATTGTCAGCCAGCCCCAAGGCAATCCCGGCCTGAGCAACAGCAACATTTGCCTGATAGCCGACCATCGCGTTGGCACCGGCGGCATCGTTGATATCGTTCATCCCCCAGCCGCCATAATCGGCCACGTTGTCGTAAACGGTTCCAGGACCGGTGCCATAACGCCCCTCGCCTACGGCTGGAGTTGTCTGAGGATTGCTGGCACACCCAGCATACGAAAGTGCAGAGGAAGCGTTAGCGTCCTCTGGATCGCACCAGGTGAAGGGCTGGTGCAAGACCTCGCTCAACAGGGACTCGGCAATCGCCGCCATTTGTTTGGTTCGCATCGGGTCCGCACTACGCTGTACCATCGGCCCCATGACCGAAACCAGACCGATCACGCCCACGCTGACAATGATGATGAAAACAATCTGCTCGACCAGCGTGATACCGGACTGACGGAGGGTTTTAATGGACATACCCGGTATCCGCTTCCACGGTAATGGCCAGCGTGCCTGACAAACCGTTGACTGAGATAACACTTCCGGCAGTCGCTCGACCCGCCGGAGTGAACTGGAAAGCAGCCGGCGTACCAACAAAGCTCGCCTTGCCGTTTCCGCTCACTGCCAAGCTATTGCCTTCCGGCCCGACCAACGGATCTCCAGTTGCGCAATTCGCATCAACGAAAGTGGCTGCGATATCGACCTGAAGACTGTCACCACCAAAGCTGACACACACAACCCGGCGTGCAGCTACTGCAGATTTTTGCGCATAACGGAGGGCGGAAACCGCTCGATCCCTGAAGCTGCGCTCTTCGAATCCAGATGTTCCCAAAAAACGAGGCGCAATCACCGCAGATAGTATCCCGATCAAAACGATCACCACTACGAGTTCAACAAGGGTGAACCCAACTTGGCGACTTGGATTTCTGAGGCTAGCTGAGAAAAAGCCCGGGCACCGGCCCGGGCTTTTTCTCGCCGAAGATTCGAACATCACACGGACCTTCGATCACATCGGTTTAACAACCGGAAGTATCCTGCGCGAAGCCCGGATTGGCGCCAGATGAAGCAGGTGCCGAATAGGTAACGGTGCAGTTGGCTTTCAACTGATAGACACCGGTCGCCGTGTTATAGGATGCACCACCAGTATCCTGCAAAAGCAGATTGATGGTTGCAACCGAAGGATAACCATATACGAAAGCAATCGTCTGACCATTGATCGTCAAGTTTCCACCAGTTGCTGAGGTCATATTAATCGTTCCCGAAGCAGACGCCTTTCCGTAAGCCATGGTAGCCGCAGATGCCACAGACCCCTGGATCCCGTTCAACACTGCCTTGCGAGCATCGGAGCTGAAATCGATGAACTTCGGCAACGCCGTCGCAGCCAGAATACCGAGGATGGTGATCACAACGATCAGTTCAATCAGCGTAAAACCTTTTTGTACAGCTTTCATTTATTTAACTCCCAAGAAAAATCAGCAACCAGAAATTGTCAGCCCACTGATTGCAGCTGCCGAGTTGGCCTGCGTCGGTTGGGCATAGTTGAAGAAACAGGTCGAGGCATCGGTTGCCCCAACCACCCCGAAGGTGGCAATGCCGTTCGAGGCCGTATAGGTATAGCCCTCGGCCTCCAACTGCGTTTGGTTCGGATTGAAGATACCGGTCAAACCGGCCGCCGAAAGAATCCCCGCCGCGCCGCCCGTGGCGTTGGCCGCCGGATAACCGTAAACCATGTTGATCAGGCCGCTCTCGGTGCACACCGTGCCGTTCAGGCCGTTGCTGTTGTTCGCGTTGCCACCGCCGACACAGGTATTGGCATCAGCCACACCGCCACGCGACAAGGTCGTTGCATGCACCAGCGCTGCCGCCGCCGAAACACTGCCCCGCGCGGCCTGCAATTTGGCGATGCGCGCATCGCGCTGCAGATTGACGAAGCGCGGCAAGGCAACCGCCGCCAGGATACCGAGAATGATGACGACAACGATCAACTCGATCAGCGTGAAACCGCCTTGGGCGGAACGTCGCGGACTTTGCATTGAATCTGTCATATCACCATTAACGGCAGAAAGGTTTGTTACTTTAGTCATAGCCCTCTTCTTTCACAAGCCCTATTAGTCCTTTTTACCTAATCTTAACAATCCAACAGCCGCCATCATGCTGCGCCCGGCTGTCTTGCCGGTGGAGCGGGCCAAGCGAAACTGCGCGAGATGTCCGTCGTGGAACTTGTAGACCAGCTCCTTCGTTTCCGTGTCGAAATACCACACCCCGCTCGCTGTCGGTGGCCGCTCCAGCGCCCCCTGATAGTTGGGCGGGCGATTGCTGACCCAGTCCAGCGGGTTGTCGCTGTCCGGCAGACGTCCACCGAAGGCTTCGCGATGGGCCAGGGTTTCCAGCAGCTGCGTCCGGATGGCTGCCGCTTCGGCCTGCACGCCGGCTTCTTCCATGTTGCCCTGCACATCGTGCAAGGCCCACAGCAGCACGCTGGCCAGGATGCCGATGATCACGATCATGAGGGCGAATTCGTAGTAGCGGCGCATGGCTTGGCCTCATCGCTTGAGCGCCACCTTGCCGAGGTCCCACATCGGCAGGAAGATGCCCAAGGCCAGGATCAATACCAGAACACCCAGGCAGACGATCAGGATAGGTTCGATCTGCTGGCCAAGTGTCTTCAGTTCGTATTCGACTTCACGCTGATACATCTCGCCGATCTCTTCCATCATGTCGTCGAGCGCCCCTGACTCCTCGCCGACCGCCACCATCTGCAACACGACCGGCGTGAAGAAATTTGATGCGATGGCCGCCCGCAAGACGCTTTCGCCGCGCTCGACCGTATCGCGCATGCCTTCGATCTTGCTGGCGACGTAGGTGTTATCCACCGTCTGCGCTGAATTGCTCAAGGCTTGCATGACCGGTACGCCGCTGCGTGTACCCAAGGCAAAGCTGCGTGAAAAGCGGGCCATCGCCGCCTTGCTGACGATCTTGCCGGCAATCGGGATACGCAAGGCAATGGCCTCCCATTGCATGCGCCCGGCCTGGGTTCCCACCCAGGCGCGGAAAACGAATACGGCGCCGATCACGGCCAGCAGCATGGCCGGCCACCAGGCGACCATGAAATCGGAAAAGCCGAGCAGCAGACGCGTCATCAACGGCAATTCAGCGCCAAACCCCTGGAATACCTTGGCAAAAGCGGGAATGACGAAGAGGTTCACGACGACGATGGCCACCGCCATGGCAATGACGACGAACATCGGGTAGCGCAAGGCCGATTTGACCTGCTCGCGCATGAAACGCTCGAACTCCAGATGCTCGAACAGGCGCAGGAAGATTTCGTCGAGCAGGCCGGTCGATTCGCCGACACGAACCATCGAGACGTAGAAAGGCGTGAATACCTTGGGATGGCGGGCCAAGGAAACCGACAATTCACGGCCGGCCTCCAGGCTTTCGCGAACGTCGCGGATCACATCGCGCATGGCCGGGTTGGTCGCCGACTCCTGCAAGCCGGTGAGCGCCCGCATGATCGGTACGCCGGCCTTGAGCAGGGTATAAATCTGGCGCGAAAAAAGCAGGATGTCGATATGGTGGACACGCGGCTTGAACAGGGAAAAACTCGCCGAATTTGCCAAGACGCGCGCCCTGGCCTCTTCGATGGAGAGCGGCGTCACCCCGCGCCCGAGCAGGATATCCGCAACGTTGCCGGCCGTTGTCCCCTCGAGGACACCTTCGATCAGCTTGCCGCCGGCATCCCGCGCGCGATAGGAAAAGTGGGCCACTGTCGATTATTCCTCGAACTGGTTGCTCACCCGCATGGCCTCGCCGACCGTTGTCGTGCCAGCCAGCACGAGCCGGACGGCATCCCGGCGCAGGGTCTCGCCAGCCATCTGCTGACGGGCCACCCGCATGAATTCGCCCGGATCCTCATGATTGAGCGCCTCGACCACACGATCGGACATCTCCAGGAATTCATAGACCCCGGTCCGCCCCTGGAAACCGGTATTGGCGCAATGCGTGCAGCCGCGACCGCTATGGAAGCGATGCTCGCCAACCGCATTGCCGAGTTCGTAGCGCAACCACTCCATTTCGTTCGGCGTCGGCTGATGCTCCTCGCGGCAGTTCGGGCAGATGACGCGAACCAGACGCTGCGCCACCACCATATGCACCGACAGGGCGACCATGTAACGCGGCACGCCCATGTCGAGCAGGCGGATCGGCGTCGAGATGGCATCGTTGGTGTGCAGCGTCGACAATACGAGGTGGCCGGTCATGGCGGCTCGCATGCCGATCTCGGCCGTTTCCTGGTCGCGCATTTCGCCGATCAGCAGGATATCCGGATCCTGGCGCAACACGGTGCGCAACACCCGCGAGAAGGAGAGATCGATCTTTTCGTGCACCTGCACCTGGTTCAGACCCGGCAAGCGGTATTCGACCGGATCCTCGACGGTAATGACCTTCTTCTCGGTACTGTTCAGCTCATTGAGCGCCGCGTAGAGCGTGGTCGTCTTGCCCGAGCCGGTCGGACCGGTGACCAGCACCATGCCGCTCGGCCGCTTCAGGGAGTGACGGAAACGATCGAGCACGCGCTGCGGCATGCCGATCCGCTCCAAGCCGAGCAAACCGGTATTCTGGTTGAGCAGACGCATGACGACCGATTCGCCGAACTGGGTCGGCAGGGTCGAAATACGCACATCCACCGGATTGCCGCGCACCTTGATGTTGAATCGGCCATCCTGCGGCAGGCGTTTCTCGGAGATATCGAGGCCGGACATCAGCTTCAGGCGCAGCGCCACCGCCTGCGAGATCTTGGCATCCGCCTCGGTCTGCACGTGCAGCACACCGTCGATGCGGAAGCGGATGCGCAGGGACTTCTCCTGCGGCTCGAAGTGGATATCGGAAGCGCGCAAGCGCATGGCTTCCTCGAACACCGTCTGCAGCAGCTTGACGACTGGTGCATCCTCGGCGCCCGGAGTCAGGCCAAGCAAATCGCCGAATTCGATCGGCACATCGCCCAGTTCGGCCGTCAGCTCCTTGGCCAGGCCGGTGATCTGTTCGCCGCGGTGATAAACGCGGTCGATCATCGCCAGCAACTGGCTTTCGGTAATCACCGCCAGGTCGATTTCGCGCCGCACCTGGCGCGTGATTTCGTCGTAAGCCTGGAGATCGGTCGGGTCGGACATGCCGATCTGCAATCGGCCATCGCCCGTTTCGCCCAGCACCAGCGCACGGAAACGTCGGGCCGGCGCTTCCGGCAGCAACTTGATCAGCTCCGGCTTGGGCGCGAAATTACCCAGATCGATGTAGGGAATCCGCAACTGACGGGCCAAGGCCTGCGAGATGCCTGCTTCGGTCACGTAGCCGCTCTCGACGAAAACCCGCCCCAACTTGCGCCCGGTGCGTTTCTGCTCGTCGAGCGCGATTTTCAGTTGTTCTTCGGTGAGCAAACCCTGCTGGATCAGCAGGTCACCGAGACGGATTTTTTGCGGGGGGGGCATCCCTTCCTCCAAAACGCCTTAAGAAAACGCTTTAATAGTTTGAAGTATCAGCGTAATTTCGTCAGCGTAGACGCTTTTTCCTGCCCCGACAAGTCGGCCATTGGCAAAAATGCCAAACAAATCTCGGTCAGTGATGACGGGAACCGCTGCGATGCTGCGGTGCACTGCCCTTTTTGGCTGTTTTTCGCGAATCGCCCCTGCCCTGCGGCTTGCGCTGCCCGGGCTGGGGCTGCGGCGGACGCGGCGCCGCCACGGCCGAGGGTTCGAAACCCTCGATCAACACGCGCTCCAGGCTGCGCTTGATCAGCTTCTCGATATCCTTCAACTGGGGACGCTCGTCGTGGCAGACCAGCGAAATGGCCTCGCCTTCCATGCCGGCCCGACCGGTACGGCCGATGCGGTGCACATAGTCTTCCGCCACATTCGGCAGCTCATAGTTGATCACATAGGGCAAGGCATCGATGTCGATACCGCGGGCCGCAATGTCGGTCGCCACCAGCGCCACCAGCTTGCCTTCCTTGAACTCGCTCAATACCCGCGTGCGCGCTCCCTGCGATTTGTCGCCATGGATGGCTGCCGCCTTGATACCGGCCTTGTCCAGCGTGCGCGCCAGCGCATCGGCACCATGCTTGGTGCGGGCGAAGATCAGCACCTGGTGCAGGCCACGCGTTTCGAACAGGTGCTTGAGCAAATCCTTCTTCTGTTCGCGATTGCATTCGATGACTTTCTGGGTCACCGTCTCCGCCGCCGTGTTGCGCGGTGCGACATCGACCGACACCGGCTTGTGCAGCAAGCCGCTGGCCAGCTCGCGGATATCCGGCGAAAACGTCGCGGAGAACAGCAGGTTCTGGCGCTCTTTCGGCAGCAGCGCAATGATCTTGCGAATGTCGCGAATGAAGCCCATGTCCAGCATGCGGTCGGCTTCGTCGAGCACGAAGATTTCGATGCCGGAAAGATCGACGGTTTTCTGCTGCACGTGATCGAGCAGGCGCCCCGGCGTCGCCACCAGGATATCGACGCCACGGCGCAGATTTGCGATCTGCGGATTGATGCCGACACCGCCGAACACGGCCAGCGAATTGACCGGCAGGTGCTTGCCGTAGGTGCGCACACTTTCCTCGACCTGGATGGCCAGTTCGCGGGTCGGCGTCAGCACCAGTACGCGCGGCGTGCGGGCAACGCGGCTGAGGCGGTCGTTCGCCCCTGAGGCCAGGCGATGCAGGATGGGCAGCGTGAAGCCGGCGGTCTTGCCGGTCCCGGTCTGCGCCGTGGCCATCAGGTCATGCCCGGCCAGCACGGCGGGAATCGCCTGCTGCTGGATCGGTGTCGGCGTGTCATAGCCCTGTTCGGCCACTGCACGCTGGATTTCGGGCATCAGGCCCAGGTCGGAAAAATGCATACTTGCTCCAAAGCAACACACCCGGCCGCAGCCGGGTGTGGCGTAAATTTTAAGTGGTGGCGACTCAGATCAGCGCCAGGCCACGTTCCAGATCGGCTTGCAGGTCTTCAACCGCCTCCAGGCCCACCGCGATGCGCAGCAGGCCATCGCTGATGCCTGCCGCCGCCCGCGCTTCCGGGGTAATGCGACCATGGGTGGTCGTTGCCGGATGCGTGATGGTCGTCTTCACATCGCCGAGATTGGCCGTGATCGACAGCAGGCGACAGTGATCGACCACCTGCCAGGCTTGTTCGCGACCACCCTTGATTTCAAAGGAAACGATGCCGCCGCCGTTCTTCTGCTGGCGCATGGCCAGTTCGTGCTGTGGATGCGAGGGCAGCCCCGGGTAAAAGACGCGCGCCACCTTGGGATGATTCTCCAGCCAGCCGGCCAATCGGGCTGCGTTGGCCGCCTGCGCTTCGACACGCAGCTTGAGGGTTTCCAGCCCCTTCAGCAACACCCAGGCATTGAAGGCCGACAAGGTCGGCCCGGCGGTACGCAGGTACTTGAACACCTCTTCCGTCAGCTTCTTCGGACCACAAACGGCACCGCCCAGCACACGGCCCTGGCCGTCGATATACTTGGTCGCCGAGTGAATGACCAGATCGGCGCCCATTTCCAGCGGCTTCTGCAGGATCGGGGTGCAGAAGCAATTGTCCACCGCCACCAGAATGCCGCGCGCATGGGCGATCTCAACCAGCTGGCGAATGTCTGCGATCTCGGTCAGCGGGTTGGACGGCGTTTCCAGGAAAAACAGCTTGGTTTCCGGACGGATCGCCGCGGCCCAGGCCGCCGGGTCGGTATGCGAGACGAAGGTGGTGGTGATGCCGGTACGCGCCAGGATGTTGCTGAACAACTGTACCGTGGCACCGAACAGGCTGTTCGAGGCGACGATGTGGTCGCCGCACTTCAGGTGCGCCAGCACAGCCGCCATGATGGCCGACATGCCGCTCGCCGTGGCGACGCAATCCTCAGCCCCTTCAAGGGCGGCCAGGCGCTCCTCGAACATGGTGACGGTCGGGTTGGAGAAGCGCGCATAGACGTTGCCCGGCTCTTCCCCGGAAAAACGCTTGGCCGCCTGGGCCGCACTCTGGAAAACGAAACTCGACGTCAGGTAGAGCGCCTCGGCATGTTCGCCGAACTGGCTGCGCTCCTGGCCGGCACGAACGGCCAGCGTCTCCGGACGGTAATTCGGGGTCTCGGCCATTTCAGTCCTGTCCGCTGGCCAAGCCGAGGACCAACTGCTGCGAAGCCTTGCCGTCGCCATCGTCGTCGCTCTTGCCGGCCTTGCCGCCACGCTTGCCCTCGACCGCATCGAGATAGTACTCGTCGATGTCGCCGGTGATGTAGCAGCCATCGAAGCACGAGGCATCGAATACGGTCAGGTCGGGACGCAACTTGCTGATCGACTGCTTCAGCGCCTCGATATCCTGATAGACCAGCGCATCGGCGCCGATCTCGGCGGCAATCTGCGCATCATCGCGGCCGGTGGCGATCAGCTCGGCCCGGGTGGGCATGTCGATGCCATAAACGTTCGGGAAGCGCACCGGCGGCGCGGCGGAAGCGAAGTAAACCTTGACCGCGCCGGCAGCACGCGCCATCTCGACGATTTCCCGACTGGTCGTACCGCGCACGATGGAGTCGTCGACCAGCAGCACCCGCTTGCCCTTGAACTCCTGGCCACAGGTATTCAGCTTCTGGCGCACCGATTTCCTCCGCATGGACTGCCCCGGCATGATGAAGGTGCGGCCTACATAGCGGTTCTTGACGAAGCCCTCACGGAACGGGATACCCAGTGCCTGTGCAAGCTGCATGGCCGACGGGCGGCTGGAATCTGGAATCGGGATGACGACGTCGATCTCTTCGACCGGAATGGTCGCCTTGACCTTCTCGGCGAGCAATTCCCCCATCGCCAGACGGGCTTCGTACACCGAGACGTTATCGATCACGGTATCCGGACGAGCCAGGTAGACATATTCGAAGATGCAGGGTGCGTACATCGGCTGCTGCGCGCACTGGCGGCTATGCAGATTGTGCTGGAGGTCGATGAAGACCGCCTCGCCCGGCTCGATATCACGCACCACCTGGAAGCCCAGAGTATCCAGCGCAACCGACTCGGACGCCACTAGGTATTCGGTCCCTGCCGGCGTCTTGTTCTCGCCGTAAACCAGCGGGCGGATGCCGTGCGGGTCACGGAATGCGAGCAGGCCATAACCGGAAATCATCGCCACCACGGCATAAGCGCCACGACATCTGCGGTGTACACCGGCAACGGCCTGAAAAATGCTGTCGACGTCGAGTTCGTAGCCATGGGCCGCCGACTGCAACTCATGGGCCAGCACATTGAGCAGCACTTCGGAATCGGAATTGGTATTGATGTGGCGGCGATCCAGCCGGAACATCTCATCCTTCAACTGTTCCGCGTTGGTCAGGTTGCCGTTGTGCCCAAGAACCAGGCCGAACGGTGAATTGACGTAGAAAGGCTGGGCCTCGGCAAAATTCCAGGCCGAACCGGCCGTCGGATAGCGCACGTGGCCGATGCCCCAGTTACC
>JAYRUZ010000011.1:0-21591 GCA_041918795.1 Azonexus sp.
GCCCGCTGTTCGAGCAGGGCGACTCCTGCCACGGCATCCACGTCGTGCTGAGCGGGCAGCTCAAGATCGCTTTCTGCTCGCTGCAGGGCGTCGAGAAGGTGGTCGGCATACTTGGCGCCGGCGAGGGCGTGGGCGAGGCCTGCATGTCGCTTGGCCAGCACTATCCGGTCAACGCCGAGGCGCTGGCCGATACGACCCTGCTCTTCCTGCCGCAATCGGTGATTCGCGAGTGCCTGGAGAGCAATCGCCTGTTCGCTCATCAGTTGATGCTGCGCATCGCGGAAAAGCTGCATGTTTTGCTGCTCGACATGGAAGCGACTTCGCTGCTGTCCGGCACGGAACGCATCGTCTCCTTCCTGATTCGCCAGCTGGCCGACAAATGCGATGGCCCACAGGCGGTGATCCGCCTGACCCAGGCGAAATCGGTCATCGCCTCGCACCTGAGCCTGACCCAGGAGCATTTCTCACGGCTGCTCAGACAGTTGTCCGAGCAGGGCATGATCGTCGTCGAGGGACGGCAAATTCACATCCCGGATGTGGAGCGCCTGCGGCAATATCTCAAATCGGGGTCCGGTCATTGCATCAACCGTGGCGGGCGCTCGGCAGGACGTGGTCGGGAACGCACCGGCTGGGAGAAGTTGGCGGCGGCCTGAGCCGGCATCGACCCGCTTCTTCAGTGATGCTGAAAGGAAAAAGCGTCGCATCAGCAAGATCACCCCGCCAGCCGCAGCATTCCGCCAAAAGCCCGGTTAAGCCGATCCGGATCGGGTAAAATTCTCGGTTTTCGCTTACTGCGCAGGGAGTTGTACCGTGCAAATCGTCTGTCTTGACCTCGAAGGGGTCCTCGTCCCCGAAATCTGGATCGAATTCTCCAAGCGCACGGGTATTCCCGAGCTGATGCGCACGACGCGCGACGAGCCGGACTACGACAAGCTGATGACCTATCGCCTGGACATTCTGCGCCAGCACAAGCTCGGCCTGCCGGACATCCAGAAGGTGATCGGCGAAATGGGCCCGATGGAAGGTGCCCGCTCTTTCCTCGACAAGCTGCGCGAGGATTACCAGGTCATCATCCTGTCCGACACCTTCTACGAATTTGCCCATCCGCTGATGCGCCAGCTGGGCTGGCCGACGCTGTTCTGCCACTCGCTGGAGGACGACGCCGAAGGCATGCTGGTCAATTACCACCTGCGCATGCCGGACCAGAAGCGCGAGGCGGTCAAGCGCTTCAAGGAACTGAACTTCAAGGTGGTCGCCGCCGGCGATTCGTACAACGACACGGCCATGCTCGGCGAAGCCCACGGCGGCATCCTGTTCCACCCGCCGGAGAACGTCATCCGCGAATTCCCGCAATTCCCGGTCACCCTGAATTACGACCAGCTGCGCGTCGAAATCGACAAGGCTTTCGCCCGCGCCTGAGGGCGCAGGTGCAAGCCTTGCGGCCATTTGCACCCCCCGCTCGCTACGCTCGCCGCCCCCCAAGGAGGCCGAGCGCTTCGATACAGCCAGTGACCCATATGCATAGAGACCGTTTCTACACGCTTTCCGCTTCCTGCCCGGACCAGGTCGGCATCATCGCCCGCGTTTCCGGCTTCATTGCCCAGAACGGCGGCTGGATCCTCGAATCGAGCTTCCACGCCGACGCACTGACCGGTCGCTATTTCATGCGGATCGAGATCAAGGCCGACTCGCTGCCCTTCCTGCTGGCCGAGTTCCGCGAGCGCTTCCGCACCGAGGTGGCCGAGCCGCTGTCGATGACCTGGCAACTCAACGACAGCGCGGTCAAGAAGCGCGTGGTCGTGCTGGTCTCCAAGCAGGAGCACTGCCTGTACGACCTGCTCGCCCGCTGGCAGGCCAAGGAGCTGGACATCGAGATTCCCTGCGTCATTTCGAATCACGACACCTTCAAGGGTTTCGTCGAGTGGCACGGCATCCCCTTTATCCACGTGCCGGTCACGCCCGACAACAAGCAGGCGGCCTATGCCGAGATCGCCCGCATTTTCGACGACGTGCGTGCCGACACCATGGTGCTCGCCCGCTACATGCAGATCCTGTCGCCGGAACTGTGCGATGCGCTGTCCGGCAGGATCATCAACATCCATCACAGCTTCCTGCCCAGCTTCGCCGGCGCCAAGCCTTACCACCAGGCCTACGAACGCGGCGTCAAGCTGATCGGCGCGACCTGCCACTACGTGACCAGCGAACTCGATGCCGGGCCGATCGTCGAGCAGGACGTGATCCGTATCGACCACTCCGATTCGCCGGAAGACATGGTCCGCTACGGCAAGGACATCGAGAAAACAGTGCTGGCTCGCGGCCTGCGCTATCACCTGGAAGACCGCGTGCTGGTGCACGGCAACAAGACGGTCGTCTTCCGCTGATGCTGATCCGGCGTGCCGATTCGCTGCTGCTGGTCGTCGATCTGCAACAGAAACTGGCGCCGGCCATCCACGATAGCGAGCGGATCACGGCCAATGCCGTGCGCCTGCTCGGGGGCAGTCGGCAACTCGCCGTTCCCGCCTTCGTCTCCGAACAATATGTGCGCGGCCTCGGCGCCAGCCTGCCAGCCGTGCAGACGGCTGCGGTGCACGCCCGTTTTTTCGAAAAAACCCACTTCTCCTGTGCCGCCGAACCCGGTGTACTCGATCTGCTGGCCAGTGCCGGCCGACGCCAGATCGTCCTGTGCGGCACCGAAACGCACGTCTGCGTTCTGCAGACGGCGCTCGGCCTGCTGGCGGCCGGTTACGAGGTCTTCCTGGTCGCCGACGCCGCGTCGTCACGGACGCCGGAAAATCGTCAGGCCGCGCTGGAGCGCCTGCGTGCCGCCGGCGTCGGCATCGTGACCACCGAAATGGTGCTCTTCGAATGGCTGCACCAGGCCGGTACCGACGAATTCCGCGCCCTGCTTCCGCTGATCAAGTAAGGCCCGCCCGGGCAGTCGAGCTCTCGGTCAAACCGCCCCCCAAAAAAAGCGGGCACCCGAAGGTGCCCGAAGGGAGAGAGACTACGAGATCTTTGCTTAGTGGTGGTAGGCGCTTTCGCCGTGGGAGGTGAGGTCGAGACCTTCGCGCTCCTCTTCTTCCGGCACACGCAGACCGATCACGATATCGACCAGCTTGTAGGCAACGATGGAGACGACACCGGACCAGACGATCACGGTACCGACACCCCAGGCCTGGGAGATGACCTGAGCGGTCATGTCGTAGGCGCCGACGGCGTTGGCGACATAGTCATAGACACCCGTACCGCCAAGGGCCGGGTCAGCGAAGACGCCGGTCAGCATGGCACCGAGGATGCCGCCGACACCATGGACGCCGAAGACGTCGAGCGAGTCGTCGGCACCGAGCAGCTTCTTCAGGCCATTGACGCCCCACAGGCAGATCACGCCAGCCAGCAGGCCGATGATGATGGCACCCATGACACCGACGAAACCGGCCGCCGGGGTGATCGCCACCAGGCCGGCAACGGCGCCGGAAGCAGCACCCAGCATGGAAGGCTTACCCTTCAGGATCCATTCGGCGAACATCCAGGCCAGCGCGGCACAAGCCGTGGCAACCCAGGTGTTGACCATGGCCAGGGCGGCACCGCCGGAGGCTTCGAGCGCGGAGCCGGCGTTGAAGCCGAACCAGCCGAACCACAGCAGGGAGGCACCGATCATGGTGAAGGTCAGGGAGTGCGGAGCCATGGCGACGTTGCCCAGACCGGTACGCTTGCCAACCATGTAGGCACCGACCAGACCGGCGATGGCAGCGTTGATATGGACGACGGTGCCGCCGGCGAAATCGAGCGCACCCTTCTGGAACAGGAAGCCAGCGGTCTTGCCGGCAGCTTCACCGGCCGCAGCGTCGATGTAGGCATCCGGACCTGCCCAGTACCAGACCATGTGAGCCATCGGGATGTAGGACAGGGTGAACCAGATCACCATGAAAACCAGGATGGCGGAGAACTTGGCGCGTTCGGCGAAGGCACCGACGATCAGGCCGCAGGTGATGGCGGCAAAGGCCCCCTGGAAGATCACGAAAGCCAGTTCGGAGATGACCACGCCCTTGGAGAAGGTGGCGCCGACGGAATCAACCGTGATGCCCTTCAGGAAGAGCTTGTCGAGCGTGCCGAAGAATTCGTTGCCCTCGGTGAAGGCGGCGGAGTAACCGTAGACCACCCACAGTACCGAAATCAGGGAGAAGACAGTGAACACCTGCATCAGCACCGACAGCATGTTCTTCGAACGGACCAGGCCGCCGTAGAACAGGGCGAGGCCGGGGATGGACATCAGGATGACCAGGGCGGCACAAACCATGACCCAGGCATTGTCACCCTTGTTGACCGCCGGAGCGGGTGCCGGGGCGGCAGCGTCGGCAGCGGGAGCGGCAGCCGGGGCGGCCGCAGCAGGCGCAGCGGCGGCCGGGGCCGGAGCAGCGGTAGCAGCAACAGCCGGCGTCGGCTCGGCCGCTTTTTCTTCAGCCCAGGCCGGGGCGCCGAAAGCGACGGCGCCGACCAGAGCCAGCAATGCGAATACGCGTTTCATGGGGTTCTCCTTAGAGGGCATCGGTACCGGTTTCGCCGGTACGAATACGGACAACTTGTTCGAGTTCGAAGACGAAGATCTTGCCGTCGCCGATCTTGCCGGTACTGGCCGATTTTTCGATGGCTTCGATAACCTGGTCGATCTGCTCGCTCTTCACGGCAGCCTCGATCTTCACTTTCGGCAGGAAATCGACGACATATTCGGCGCCCCGATACAACTCGGTATGCCCTTTCTGCCGGCCGAAACCCTTCACTTCGGTAACGGTGATGCCTTGCACGCCAATGGCGGACAACGCCTCACGCACTTCGTCAAGCTTGAACGGCTTGATGATCGCGGTAACGAATTTCATGAGTAGTTCCCCATTTAGGTTTGAAGTCTGAAATTCCCCACCGGCGCCGGCCGGGTCGCCAGCGGGGAATTGTTAAGTTTGATTAGAAGGTACGGGAGATCGAGGCAACGAAGGTGTTCTTGCCGGAATCGTATGCATAGTTGCTGCCCGGTTTGGTGAAGCGGTACGGCTGGTAGTTCGTACCGGAATCATCCTTGTCGCCCTTGGCATTGGTGCCAACGTACGACAGACCGAAAACCCAGCCATTCACATCCTTGGTCACACCCAGCTTCCAGTCGGTGTAATCGCCGTTGTGGGCATTCTTCATGTCCAGCAGGCCGACGTGACCATTGACACCCCAGCCGTCACCCAGATCGTAGTTGGCCGACAGGTCGAAATACATCGTGCCCTTGGTGCTCTTGCCGTTGTAGGTACCGGTGTTGTCCCAGCCGCGCATCGAGAAGTAGTCGTCGATGGAGTAGTAGGCCTTGGCCGACAGGAACTTCCAGGAGGCGCCCAGATAGATTTCCTTGTTGGTCACCATTTCGGACTTGGTCTTGCCACCCGGGGTATAGCTGCTACCCGGATACCAGTAGGTGATGGCACCGGCGTCGAGGCCGAAATCGCCGAAAGCAGCCTTGTAGCCACCATAGACGTCCATTTCGATGTTGCCGTCAGGGAAGCCGGCAGATTCGTCAACGTTGGAGTTCCAGTTACCGATATAGAAACCGCTCTCGTGGGAATAATCCATACCACCCTGGATCGCAGCGCGCGACTTGGTCTGGGTGATGCCGCGGAAACGGTAATCGCTGAAGACACCGACGTTGGCGGTGAAGGTGTGCGGACCCTTGGCCTCTTCGGCAGCAGCCGGAGCAGCGGTCTGGGCCATGGCCGGGGCAGCGAAGGCACCAACCAGTGCCAGAGCGATCAATGACTTTTTCATTCTTTCTCTCCTGTAGAACGGTCAAAAATTAAAACGAAAGCTAATTGTGCAGCGTCTATTAGCAGGAGGCATGCCAGGACACATTTTTGACACAAATCAAAGGTTTCCGTGCTGCAACATAGAAAACGCACCAAATGCGCGCACCAAAGCTGTGCGGTCACAGACTGTTACGCACCAGCCACGGGCAGCGCCTCGGCAGGGATGATTTCACCCCTGTGTTACACTGCCGCGCCTAGGAGGACACGCGATGCTCGACCCGAAAGTCTTTGAAGACATCAGCGCCAAGATGAGCGCCCTGCTGGCCAGTTCGCCGGCGAAAGATATCGAAAAGAATGCCAAGGCCATGATGAGCGGCCTGCTCGGCAAGCTCGACCTGGTCACGCGCGAGGAATTCGATATCCAGGCCCAGGTGCTTGCCCGCACCCGCGAAAAGCTGAAAGAGCTCGAAGCCCGCGTCGAAGCCCTGGAAAAAACCCGCAGCGGGCAGTAAACGTCCATGGCTCTGGCCATCGCCCACAGCCGTGGCCTCGATGGCCTGAACGCGCCGCCGGTCATCGTCGAGGCGCATCTCGCCAGCGGTTTGCCGAGCTTCACGCTGGTTGGCCTGCCCGATACCGAAGTCAAGGAAGCGCGCGACCGCGTACGTGCCGCCATCGTCAATTCCGGTTTCGAATTCCCCAGCAAACGCATCACGGTCAATCTGGCCCCGGCTGACCTGCCCAAGGAATCGGGCCGCTTCGACCTGCCCATCGCCCTCGGCATCCTGGCCGCCAGCGGACAGATTCCGGCCAAGGCACTGGCCGATTACGAATTCGCCGGCGAACTATCGCTCTCGGGCGAACTGCGCCCCGTACGCGGTGCACTGGCCATGGCCCTGCAAAGCAACCTGGACGGGCGGCATTTCATCCTGCCCGTGGCCAGTGCCGAGGAAGCGGCCCTGACCGGGGCGGACGGCATCCTCGGTGCGACTTCGCTGCTCGGCGTCTGCGCCCATCTGAGCGAGCGCGACCGCCTGCCGACGGTGACTGCTGCGGTGCACAGCGCTTTTTCGGCAAATTTCCCCGACCTCGCCGAAGTCCGCGGCCAGACGCAGGCCAAGCGCGTCCTGGAAATCGCTGCGGCCGGCAGTCATTCGCTATTAATGGTTGGTCCGCCCGGCACCGGCAAATCGATGCTGGCGGCCCGCCTGCCCGGCCTGATGCCGACTCTGACGCTGGAGGCGGCCCGCGCCTCGGCCGCGGTACTGTCGCTGGTCGGGCAGTTCCGGCCGGAGGAATTCGGTCGCCTGCCCTACCGCTCGCCGCATCACACGGCTTCGGCCGTCGCCCTGGTCGGTGGCGGCAATCCGCCGCGCCCCGGCGAAATCAGCCTGGCCCACCAGGGCATCCTGTTTCTCGACGAACTGCCCGAATTCGACCGCAAGGTGCTGGAAACCCTGCGCGAGCCGCTTGAATCCGGCTCGGTGCACATCGCCCGCGCCGCGCGCCATGCCGAATTCCCGGCCCAGTTCCAGCTGATCGGGGCAATGAATCCCTGTCCCTGCGGCTATCAGGGCGACCCGTCCGGGCGCTGCCGGTGCACACCCGACCAGGTGGCGCGCTATCGCGGCAAACTTTCCGGCCCCTTCCTCGACCGCATCGACCTGATCATCGAGGTGCCGGCCGTCAGCGCCGAGCAACTGGCCGACAAGCCGGATGGGGAAAATTCGGCCACCGTGCGCCAGCGCGTCGAGGCCGCCAGTACACGGCAGCAGCAGCGCCAGCAGAAGCCGAATGCCCGTCTCGGCACCAGGGAAGTCGATACCCTGTGCCAGCCGGATGCGAACGGACAAAAGCTGCTGCAACAGGCCTCCAGCCGCCTCGACCTGTCGGCCCGCGCCTGGCACCGCATCCTGCGCGTTGCCCGCACCATCGCCGACCTCGCCGGCAGCGAAGCCATCGGCGCAGCACACGTCGCCGAAGCCATCCAGTACCGCCGCTTCACCCATGGGTGAGCACCAGAGGAGCCGCGACACCCGCGGCATCGCCTTGCTGCTGGCTTCGATGTCGGCCCTCGGGCCGTTTTCGATCGACACCTACCTGCCCTCCTTCCACGACATCGCCGACAAGTTGCAGGCGACCCAGATCGAGGTGCAGCAAACGCTCGCCGCCTATCTGCTCGCTTTCGCCGTGATGACCCTGTGGCACGGCGCCATTTCCGACCGTTTCGGCCGGCGCAAGGTCATTCTTGTCGCGCTCGGCCTGTTCGCGGTGGCGTCGGCCGGTTGCGCCTTCGCCACGCGCATCGAGCACCTGTGGTTCTGGCGGGCCATGCAGGGCGTCACTGCCGGCGCCGGCATCGTCATCAGCCGCGCCATCGTGCGCGACTTGTACGACGGCGCACCGGCCCAGCGCCTGATGTCGCAGATCACCATGATGTTCGCCTTCGCCCCGGCCATCGCCCCGGTCATCGGCGGCTGGCTGCAAACCCTGTTCGGCTGGCGCTCGGTTTTTGCCTTTTTGGTGCTGTGCACCGCAGCACTGTGGCTGGCCTGCTGGAAACTGCTGCCGGAAACCCTGCCGCCGGAAAAACGCCAATCGCTGAAGCCGGCCTACCTCGGCAAGACCTACTGGAAGGTGCTGACTTCGCCGCTTTTCCTTAGCGCCTGCGCTGCGCTGTCATTCAATTTCGGCGGCTTCTTCATTTATGTGTTGTCAGCCCCGGTCTTCCTGATGACCCATCTGGGCATCCACGAAACCGGTTTCCTCTGGCTGTTCGGCCCGGCCATGGCCGGCCTGATGAGCGGCTCGTGGATTTCCGGCCGGCTGGCTGGCAAGCTGGCGCCGGGCAAGACGGTACAGCGTGGCTACCTGATCATGGGCGCGGCCTTCGCCATTAATCTGACGCTCAACCTGAGCTTGCCGCCCGGCCTGCCGTGGAGCGTGCTGCCGCTCTATGTATACACGCTGGGCATGTCGCTGGCCATGCCCAACCTGACGCTGTTCGCGCTCGACCCTTTCCCGGCCCAGCGCGGCCTGGCGGCGTCATGCCAGACCTTCTTCCAGTCTGGCTTCAACAGCCTGGCCGCTGCCTTCATCGCGCCGCTGCTGTGGGGTTCGACGCTGACCATGGCCCTCGGCATGGGCGGCTTGATGTTGAGCGGCGGCATCGCCGCGCTGCTGCACCGGCGTCTGCGCCGCCAGCAGTTCGCTCAAGGCTGAACTACGACTGTTGCCAGGGCAGGCCGCGGAATCGCCAGCCGCCCAAGGTACCGCGATGAAAATCGTCGTCGAGCGGCCCTTCGAAGCCTTCCAGCACATTGATCACGGTGGTGAAGCCGGCGGCTTCCAGTGCATCGCCGGCATGGATGGAGCGATGGCCGCTGCGGCAGATCAACAGCACCGGCCGCCCGACATCGCCCTTGACCACGCGCTTCACCTTGGCGGCGAAGTCGGGATCGATCTCCCAGTCCGGCGCCTCCTGCCAGGCCACATGCTCGGCCCCCACCGGATGACCGACGTACATGTGCTCGATTTCGGTCCGGCAATCGACCAGCACGGCCTGCGGGTTTTCCTGCAGTAAGGTGAACGCGGCGCGTGGGTCGAGGTGCTGCATGGGCATGTCCGAAAATTAGGAAAGACCAATATTATGAAAGCAACCCCAAGACGCCGTAAACTGCGTTTTTGTCCCACGGAGGCATCATGACCCTTCCCCGCTGGCTGCGCGCCGCCGGCAGCGCCCTGATCGCCGCCCTTCTTCCCGCCTGCGACATGGTCAATTTGCCGCAGATTCGCCCCGGTGTGACGACCGCTGCGGAAGTGCGCCAGCACATGGGCGAACCCGGATTCGTCCATCGCAACGACGATGGGACCCAAACTTGGGAATACTCACGGCAACCTGCCGGCGTCACTTGCTACATGATCCGCTTCGACAGCAAGGACGTGGTCAACGCCGTGGATCAGGTGATCAACGAAAAAACCTTCGCGCAAATCCAACCCGGCCTGACGCCCGAACAGGTTCGCCGCCGGCTCGGTGCCCCGGCTTCGAAAGTCGTCTTCGACAATCTCGGCGAAGATATCTGGGAGTGGCATTTCGCAGACACGCCGAAAACCGGCGAGGCCTACTTCATGGTCCATTTCGACCTGAACAGCGGTCTGGTCAAGAAAACATCCAAACGTACCGACATGCGCGGCTGATCAAGCCTGCAGGTCTTCCAGCGTATTGAAATTGCGGAAGGCTGTCGGCTGGTCGTCGAAATCGACGATGGCCACGTCGTTTTCCTCGCACCATTGCATGACCCGCCGGCCACCGCCGTGCAGGAAGGCTTCCAGTCCGCCGCGCAAGCCGGTGCGACACAGGCAGAAGACCGGATGCAAGCGCCCCTCCGAGCGCGCGATGGCCAGTTCACTGCCCTGCGCCATGGCGCCGGCCAGCAGGCGTTCAGCCAGATCGAGCGGCAGGTGCGGAGAATCGCAGGGCGCCGTCAGCACCCAGGGCGTATCGGCGGAGGCCAGACCGGCATGCAGGCCGGCCAATGGCCCGGCGAAATCGGGAATGGTGTCGGCCACCACCGGATAGCCCAGGGCAGCGTAATCGGTCTGGCTGCGGTTGGCATTGATCAGCAACTTGCCTACCTGTGGCGCCAGGCGTTCCGCCACATGACGAACCAGCGGCTTGCCGGCCAGCAACTGCAGGCCCTTGTCCACGCCGCCCATGCGCCGCCCGAGGCCACCGGCCAGGATGACGCCGGTAAGGTCAGGATGGGCCATCAGAAGACCAGCGCCCACCAGTCCGGGTCGAGCGAGCGGGCAACGAAGGCCGTCGCGCCGGCCGAACGGGCCACTTCGATCAGTTCCTCGCCCTCGCCGACCCAGGCCGCCTGCGCCATGCCGCAGGCGAAGAAGGCAACGCCCTCGCTTTGCAGTTCACGGAAGAAATCGGCCACCGATTTTTCCCGGTTCGGCGTAGCAAAGGCAGAACCGGCCACACCCTCGACCAGCCAGCGCACCGCCGGACCGGCGAAATGCAGTTCGACCTCGGCATCGAGCGCCCGCGCCGCCAGCGCATGCACCAGCGGCGTCACCACTAGGTCGGGACGATCCGGCGTCGCCGCCCAGATCAGAAAGGCGAGTTTGTCAGGCAAAGGTGGCCTCCGGCTCGATTTTCAGCACATGCGCGCGGTACACCGCAGCATCGACCAGGGTCGACTTTTCCTCGGCCCAGCGCGTCGGCCGCACGCGCGCCATCCAGCCGGCACCGTAAGGATCGTCATTGACCCGCCTCGGCCGCTCCTCGGCCGCCTCGTTGCCTTCGAGCAAGACGAAGGAGACCGGCGCATGCACGGCAAGCACCGTCTTGCGACACTCCACCGTACCCATGCCCCGCCCCAACTCCACCTCCGCTCCCTTCGGCTTGCTGGTGAAGGCGATGATCTCGCCGGCCAGAAAGATACCGAACGACGTGGCGCCGACCAGCAATTCGCCGTCGCCCAACTCCTGCACCCACATGTCGTGACGCGGGCAGTAGAGGCGGTCGTCGGGGATGGGGCCGGTGAAGGGGGTGTGAGCCAAGTTAGCCTCTATTTCTGATCAACCGTTGGAAATCTGAGGCCAGCTCAAGTTCCAAGGCCGATAGGAAAGCTCGCCCGACTTCTGCATGTCGCGCAGCGAGCGCACGACCATCTGTTCCACGACCTTGCCAAAGGCAACGTTGATCGGGAAGACCTCAACATTGTCCGGAACAGAGGTATTGCCAATGGCCGTATAGATCGCGTGTTTGATACCGGTACGTCCCACCTTCTTGTCGCCGACCGAAATCTCAACCGACATCTCATAGGCATCCATGACCGTCGTACCCGCCAAACCGAAGGTCAGCCCCGTGCCGAAACCCTTGGCAGCAGCCCCCGCCCGGTCGGCGATATTGTTGACGGTGACCTTGATCTCACCTTCACCCGCGTCGGGAACAGGAACGATCAAACCGGATGCACGAAGGATACGCTCGACCTGATCGCGCAACACCGGATCAGCCTTGGGAAAAGCCTCGCCATTACGCTGGAACTCAACGGCCAGCTTCAACTTTAGCGGCACATCGCGACGTTTCAGCTCATCGTAGGAAACCTTCTGCTGCGCCGGATCGACAAAAGATTTGGCGGACATGCAAGCACTCAGGCTGATCGACATGGCAAGAGCGGCCAGCACGCATTTGACGAGTGACATCAAAACTCCCTTTTTGAATTATTGGTTTATCCGTGCTGCTTTGAGCCCGGTAATTTCTTGGCGGAAGGAAGCAGGAGTCGAACCTACCCAAACCTGTCTGACAGGTCCTGACGGTTTTGAAGACCGTCCGTCCCACCGGGGAGCGATTCCTTCCGTTGTTCATGATCCGAATTGTTCAGGCGTTCCACGTGGAACGTGGGTATCCCGCACCCGGCGAGTGTAGCCGATGCGGTCGAAGAATTCGAGGATGTGGATGGCGACCTTTCGCCCGCCGCCGATCTCGTCGCGCAGGGTGGCGGCGCGGGCGTGGCCATCGCGTTCGCTCAGTGCGGCGACGCGGCGGGCCAGGTCGGCCACCGCCTCGGCGGTGAAATAATGATCGTGCGCCACCGGGTAGGCTTCGCCGAAGCGGGCGACGCGCTTGAACAGGGCGCGCACGGTGTCTTCGGCCACACCGGTCGCCTTGGCCACGTCGCGCACGCGCGGCGGCGCGTAGGGTTCGGCGGCGAGCACGGGCTTCAGCGTCTGCCACAGCTCGTGGTCGGCCTTGGCCAGTTGCACGCGGTGTTCCGGCAGGTGCAGCCAGGCGTGCGTCTGGGCGATGCGGCCATCGGCCAGCGGCGTGGCGAGCAAGGCGTCGAAGGCCGGGCGCGATAGCGTTGGCAGGGTCAGGCGGCGCAGGCGATCGCGTTCGACGCCGGGCATGTCCGGGGCACGCTCGTGCTCGGCAGCGAGCGCTGCCAGCAGACGGGCTTCCAGCTCCTGCCAGCCTTGTGGCGCAAAGGCCGTGCCGCCAACGACGATCAGGCCAAGGCGGCGGCACAGCTCGGTCAGCGCCTTGGCATCGAGGTTGCGATTGAGCGCATACGGCGCCAGTTCGACGCCGGCCGGCTGCTGCTCGGCCGCCAGGCACAGGGCGACACCGGGATCGTTATCGGCCAGCGCGGCGAGCATGGCCAGGCGCTCGGCGCTACGCTTCTTGCGGTTGGGCGGAAAGATGTCGAGCACCAGTCCGCCGCCGATGGTGTGACGGGCCGAGGCATCGCGCAGAATGAAGCGGTCGCCGGCCAGCGCGCCGATCTCGCGCTCCAGAGTCAGTTGTGCCCAACCCTCGCCGCCCGGTGCGATTTCGTCAGCCCCGAGCAGCGCGATGCGCGCCGGCACATCCTCCGCCCCCAGGTGCAGATGGACTTGCGTCCAGTGCTTGAGCGCCGGCTGACCGGACAGCACGCGCACCTTGGCGTCGAAGCGCCTGACCGGCGCGTGCAAGGCCGGCGCGACGATCCATTGGCCGCGCGTTACCTCGCTTTTCTCGATGCCAGCCAGGGCCAACGCGATGCGTTGTCCGGCCTGGCCCGATTCGGCCGGCGCATCCTGCACGCGCAAGCTGCGCACACGTACCGGTTTGTTCGGCGGGCTGAGCAGCAACGGGTCGCCGACCTTCACCGTGCCAGCGAAGGCCGTGCCGGTGACGACCGTGCCGGCACCGGACAGCGTGAAGCAGCGATCGACCGCCAGGCGGAACCCGCCTTCGGCACGACGCTCGCCCAGTTCGGCAGCGGCAGCTTCGAGATGGGCTTGCAATGCGGCGATGCCCTCACCCGTGGTCGCCGCCACCGGGACGATCGGCGCCCCGGCCAACGCAGTGCCGGCCAGCAACTGCTCGATCTCGGTTTTTGCCTCTTTTTGCCGGTGCACCGCAGCAGCGTCGATCTTGGTCAGCGCCACCGCGCCGCGCCTGATACCGAGCAGTTCGATGATTTCGAGATGCTCCCGCGTCTGCGGCATCGGCCCGTCATCGGCAGCAACAACCAGCAGGGCGAAGTCAATGCCAGTCGCCCCGGCCAGCATGTTGTGGATCAGTTTTTCATGGCCCGGCACGTCGATGAAACCCAGCGTCGGGGTATAGGCATAGCCGAGGTCCACCGTGATGCCGCGCGCCTTCTCTTCCTTCAGGCGGTCGCAATCGACCCCGGTCAGCGCCTTGACCAGCGTGGTCTTGCCATGGTCGATATGGCCGGCGGTGCCGATGATCATGTGCGGTCCTCCACGACCTCGGGAACATCACCGATCCGCAGTGTGCCGCCGCGCAGCACATCGGCCCGCAAGCCACCTCGGCCGAGCCAATGGCTGACCACTTGTGGCCCGCTCAGCATGGCATTCTCCAAGCGCTGTCCCAGCGTGCGGCAAGGTTCGCAGCGTTCTACGCCGCGCAACAGGCAATCGCCGAGACGAAAGGTCTTGCCGACCAGTTCATTGAGCCGGACGCCGCGTGTCACCGCGTTGCGTCGGGTCAGCGACCAATCGACTTCTCGCCGGCTCGCAGCACAGAAAGCCTCGATTTCCTCCGCTTCCACCAGCGTCAGGTTTTGTCCCGACCAATCGGCCCGGCCTTGATGACGGTCGCCGATGACACCCTGTCCGGCGAACAACTCAAGCTGCGCACACGCTTGCTGCGGTGCACCGCGCTGCGGGCTCAAAAACAGGTGCTCGACGACCATGGCAGTCATCGGGCGGTGAAATAGCCGGCCGCGGCAGCCATGGCTTCGGCGTCAGACAGCACGGCATCCGGCGCGCCGCCCTTGCCCCACAGCGGCGGCATGAACTGCATGCCGAGGAATTCGGCGCACAGGCGGTAGCTGTCGAACATCGGCTGGGCGCGTTCGCGGTTGCCGCTGGTGGTGATCACCCACAGGCGCTTGCCGGCCATTCTTTCCTTGAAATCGACGCCGGGTACGCGCAGCCAGCCGCTCCAGTGGTCGAGGTAGGTCTTCAACGGCGACGGCACCGAGAACCAATAGACCGGCGCGACGAAGACGAGGTCGGTGGCGGCCAGGGTCTCGTCGAGCAGGGTTTTCATGTCGCCCACGGGCATCGGGTAAGTGCCGGCGGTGTGGCGCAGGTCGACGAAAGGCGGCTGGTCGAGTTCGGCCAGCTTGAACCAGATTTCTTCAGTGCCCGAAGGCAGGCTGGCTGCGGCATGGCGGGCCAGGGTTTCGCTGTTGCCGACGTGGCCGGGTTCGCGGGTAGTGGCGTTGAGAAAGAGGAAGCGGGACATGGCTATGAAGAGGGTGAAAAGGCTTATTCTGGCATCAGGTGGTCGGTTGCAGCGCAATGATCGCCATGCCGGCCAGGGCGATGCCGGCACCGGCCAGATCCCAACGGGTCAGCGGCAGGCCATCGACGAAATACAGCCAGCCGAGCGCGACGGCGATGTACATGCCGCCATAGGCCGCATAGGTGCGGCCGGCGGCGCTCGGATGCAGGGTCAGCAGCCAGGCGAAGAGCGCCAGCGAGGCGGCGGCTGGAATCAGCAGCAGCGCACTCTTGCCCTGCTTCAGCACCAGCCACGGCAGGTAGCAGCCGACGATCTCGGCGACGGCCGTCACGGCAAACAACAGGGCGATACGCAACAATTCCATCCAATTTCCTCAAAAAGGCCGGCGACCGCTGTCTGATGGCCGCCGCCGGCCAGGGTTCCGCATCTCAGCCGAACATGTCCTCGTACATGCGCCCGGCCCAGGCGAAATCTTCGGTCACCAGTTCGTCGCGGCGCAGGTTGTCGTCGTCCTGGTCCTGCACGATCTGGCCCTTGTCGTTGACCCAGTACTTGAAGCGCACGGCGATGTCTTCGCGCGGCTCGGTATTGACCATCATGAAGCACAGGTTGTCGGGCAGCGCGTATTTCGGCTCGCGGCCCTTGACCCGTTCGGCGATGTACTTGGCGACGATCTTGGCGTGCGCGTTGGCGACGTGGCCGGCCTTCGGGTAGAAGCGGAAGAGCGGCGAAACGACGCCGACCGAGTCACCGATCACGTAGGTGTCGGGATCGTCCTTCATGTTCAGCATGAAGGGATCGACGCCGGCCCAGCCGGTCGGCTTGCCTTCCTCGTTCTTGCCGATGACGCCGGCCTTCCACGCCATGTCGCCGGCCTGGTGCGGGGCCATCAGAATCGAGTGGTCGAACGTAAAATCGCCGGCGGCCGTCTTGATCTTCTTGTTGAAGGGATCGACTTCGCTGATCACCGCCTTGGGCACGTAGACGATCTGGTCCTTGTACAGATTGGCGAAAGCTTCCTGGAAGCCGCCGGTGATCGGCGCCGGGCTCGGCTTGGGATCGAGGATGATGACCTTGCCCTTGATCTTGCGCTGCTTGAACAGGCCAGCAATCAGGCAGGCACGCTCGTAGGGCGACGGCGGGCAGCGATGCGGCGGCGGCGGCAGGGTCATGACCAGGTCGCCGCCGGTGAAGTTCTGGATGCTCTGCTTCAGGCGGAAGTGCTCGGCATTCGGAACGTAGGCCGCCGGGAACATGGCCTTGGTGTAATCGGCCGCCTTGCGGTCGTTGCCGAACCAGGTTTCGTAGTTGTAGCGGATGCCGGCGCCGACGATCAGGTAGTCGTAATCGAGCCAGCCCTGCGCCGTGATGACGCGCTTCCTGTCGCGCTCGAAGCCCGTCACTTCGGTCTGGATGAAGGTATAGCCGTACTTCTGCGCCACCGGCAGGTAGCTGAAGGTCAGGAACTGGGTATCGACCACATCGACCAGCCACTTGTTGCTCATCGGGCAGGAGAAGAAGACCGGGTTGCGTTCGAGCAGCACGACGTCGAGCGTCGGGTCGAGCTTGCGCAGGTGCTTGGCGGCGGACACGCCGCCCCAGCCGCCGCCGCAGATGACGACGCGCTTGCCGCTTTTGCCACCACCCGCTTTGGGCAGCAGCGGATCGGCCTGCAGGTTGATCAGGAAAGGCAGCGGGCTGGTCGGCTGGGCCAATGCGCCCGTCGCCCCCAAGGCCGCGCCGGCGGCAAGAAATTGTCGTCGGTTCAAGCTCACGATGTCGTCTCCATTCGAAAAACCACCCGGACACGGAGATGCCCGGATTTACAGGTGCCCTGGCGGGCGCGATTGAGCACGGCAGGCGGTACGCTGACCGCCATGCGTGGCCGGGCTCTAAACTTCAGAACAGGTCATCCCCGCGTCCCACAGGGACTTCCTGCAGTCGCAGGTGGGGATCCAGAATCTAGTGGGTTCCCGCCTACGCGGGAACGACATTCAAAAACTGCAGCTGGGCGACGAAGCGCGCCTCGTCCTTCGCTTCCAGGCAGCGCAGGTCGAGGTGGAAGGCGTCGTCACGGATATAGCCGATGACCGGCACCGGCAGGCCGCGACAGGCCGCCTCCAGCGCCAGCAGCGTCTTGCCCGGCTTCTTCGCGGTCGGGGTGAAGACCAGTGCGGCCGACGGCAGGCGCTCGACCGGCAAGGCGCCGCTGCCAATCTGGCTGCTGCACGGCTGCACCGATACCGTCGCCAACTCGCCTACCGCAGCCTGCGCAGCCGGCAGCACGCGCTCGGCCAGGGCCGTGATCTCGGCGATGGGCCGGGTCAGCAGGCGCAAGGTCGGCAGGCGTTCGACCAGGCGATCCGGATCGCGATACAGGCGCAGGGTCGCTTCCAGCGCAGCCAGCGTCGTCTTGCCCACACGCAGGGCGCGCTTGAGCGGGTTCTTCTTGATTTTGGCGATCAGGTCCTTGCGGCCGACGATCAGGCCGGCCTGCGGACCGCCGAGCAGCTTGTCGCCGGAGAAGGTGACGATGTCCGCCCCCGCCGCCAGTGCCTGCTGCGGCGTCGGCTCGGGCGGCAGGCCGAGAGCAGCGAAGTCGGTCAGCGTGCCGCTGCCGAGATCAACCAGGAAAGGCAGGTTGGCGGCGTGGGCGATTTTTGCCACTTCCGCCTCGTGCACCGCAGCAGTGAAGCCGGTGACCTCGTAGTTGCTGGTATGCACCTTCATCAGCAGCGCCGTCTTCGGCCCGATGGCATCAAAGTAATCCTTGGCGTGCGTACGGTTGGTGGTGCCGATCTCGACCAGCTTGACCTGCGCCCGGCGCATCACGTCGGGGATGCGGAAGGCGCCGCCGATCTCGACCAGTTCGCCGCGCGACACCACCGCCTCCTTGCCTTGCGCCAGCGCATTGAGGCTGAGCAGCACGGCGGCCGCATTGTTGTTGACGATGGTGGCGGCGACATCAGGCGAGCCGCCGGCCACCAGTTCGGCGAGCAGGCCGGAAACCAGATCGTCACGGTCGCCCCGCCCGCCGGAAGCGAGGTCGTATTCGAGCGCACAGGGCGAGCGCGCCGCCTCGACCATCAGCGCGATGGCCTCTTCGGAAAGCAAGGCGCGGCCGAGGTTGGTGTGCAGCACCGTGCCGGTCAGGTTGAACACGGCGCGCAGGTTGGCGCGCCCGGCTTCGTCGGCACGGCGGCGAATGGCGGCAAGCAGCGCCGCCTCTTCCGGTAGCGGCAGGCCGTGCTTCAGCCCTTCGCGGGCGGCGGCCAGTTCGGCGCGCACGCAGCCGGTCACCAATTGGCGGCCGTGGGCGTCGATCAGTTCGGAAAGTTGGCTTAAAACGCGGTCAACCGCGGGCAGACGTCTGTTTTCGTTCATGGCTTTCACCCGGACCGGGCAGAAAGGTTGATGGGGATGGGTGGGTCAGGCGCTATGGGCACCGATCAGCAGCAGGTTGGGGCCGGTGCGCTCGTAGCCGGCCTCGTCGACCAGCAGGTCGAGCGCCAGCGTGGCGAGATCGTCAGCCACCGGATCGACGCGCGGGTCCTTCTCCTGATAGACCACTTTCAGGTAGCCCTTGCAGGCGTCGCAAGTCTCGGCCCGCACCTCGCCCTTGCTGCCTTCCAGTTCGTGCAGCGCGACCTCCTTGTCGGAGCCACAGCTCGTACAGACAGCGCGCGGCACGTTCCATTCGGTATTGCACAGGCTGCAATGCAGGTAGCGCAGGTTGTTGATCGCGGCACCGAGGCGGACGATGCTGGCCACGGCCGGGCTGCCGCAACAGGGGCAGACGTTGTGCGCATCCTGGGTCTGCAGATGGCTGGTATCGAGCTGGCTGGCCAGCTTGGTGAAGACCAGTTGCAGGGCGGCGCCGACGAAAGGCAGCTGCGCCGCGGAATCCATGTCCAACTCACCGCCGAGCAGGCCGTCGGCCAGTTTTTCCAGTTGTTCCTCGGACGAGGAAAAGAGCGCTTTCAACACGAGCTGCGCACCTTCCGGCGCATCGTCCTGCAAGCGCAGGCAGAGTTGTTGCAGGGCAAAACGCCAGGCGGCCGGGCGAGCCAGTGACTGGGCATTGAGCGGCGGCATGCGGTGCTCGCGTGCCAGCGCCAGCTGGTCGGCATCCGGCAAGGGCAGGTCGGGCAGGCCTTTCAGCACCTCGTGCTGGGCGCGAGTCAGGCGGCCGAGGAAGGCCAGCCAGTCGCCCAGGCTATGGTTCCGGGCGAGGGATTCGAAACGATCGGCCCGTTCGGAAAACAGGCTGGCCGGGACCGGCAGCAGGAAAGGCGCGGCGTCTTCGGTCGGCGGATGGAAGTCGATCGGTTGGGTTTGCATGGGTTGTCTCTGAGCCTGGCATGGGTGGCGCAAGGCGCGTCCAATGCTCGTTTCTAAAAAACGGGGGATGCACCGATATTGGCTGCAGAGCCCCCTAAACGCAAGGTAAAAGGGTCAATCGTCATTCCCGGCTTGACCGGGAATCCAGTAGTGCTTCTCTGGATTCCCGCCGGCGTGGGAATGACGGAACTTGTGGATTACTTCCCCGTGACCTGACGGTACCAGCCACGGTGATGCTGCTTAGCCCAGGCGCGGGTCACCGTGCCGTACCACATGGCGCGGATGGTGCCCTTGACCCAGATGGCGGCATAGACGTGGACCATGATCAGCGCAATCATCACGGCGGCCGCGGCGGCGTGGACGACGGCACCGAGGCGGACCACGGTGATGTCGAAGCCGAACCAGGCGCGCCAGATGAAGAGGCCGGATACCGTCATCAGCAGCATGCACACGGCGAGGGCCCAGAACATGACTTTCTGGCCGCCGTTGTACTTGCCCTGTTCCGGCATGTCGTGGTCGTTGCCATCCACCATGTTCTTCGCCTTGCTCAGCCATTCCTTGTCCGCCGGCGTCATCTTGTTCAGATGCTTGAAGCGGAAAAAGAGGCCGAGGAAGGACAGCGCCATCAGCACCCCGAGGTAGGGGTGGATGATGCGGGCCCAGGTCGGGCCGCCGAACAGCTGGGTCAGCGGGAAGAACGCCGGGTGGAAGAAGGCCAGTCCGGAGAGGGCGAGCAGGATAAAGCTGATGCCCACCACCCAGTGATTGGCCCGTTCCTTGGGCTCGTAGCGCTTGAGGTCTTTCGGATCGCGGATCATTGTGCGTCCTCCTTCTCGATCTCGTCTTCGATCTCCTTCGAGACCTCGTTCGGACCCTTGGTGACGTAATGGAACAGGCTACCCAGCGCCACACCGGCCAGAGCCAGCGTCGCGAGCGGCTTGGCGAAGCCCTTCCAGATCGAAACCAGCGGGCTGATCGACGGATTGGCCGGCAAGCCGGCATACAGGTCGGGCTTGTCGGCGTGGTGCAGCACGTACATGACGTGCGTGCCGCCGACACCTTGCGGATCGTACAGACCCGCCTGCTCGTAACCGCGCTCCTTCAGATCGGTGACGCGCTTGGCCGCGTAATCCTTCATGTCCTCCTTCGAACCGAACTGGATCGCTCCCGTCGGGCAGGCCTTGGCGCAGGCCGGGGCCTGGTTGACGGCCACCCGGTCGGAACACAGCGAGCACTTGTAGGCCTTGCTGTCTTCCTTCGAGATGCGCGGAACATTGAACGGACAGCCGGTCACGCAGTAGCCGCAGCCGATGCAGTTTTCCTGGTGGAAATCCACGATGCCGTTGCTGTACTGGATGATCGCGCCGGGCGCGGGACACGCCTTGAGGCAGCCGGGGTCGGAACAGTGCATGCAGCCGTCCTTGCGGATCAGCCACTCGAGCTTGTTGTTCTGTTCGACCTCGGTAAAGCGCATCACCGTCCACGATTTGGCCGACAGGTCCATCGGGTTGTCGTACACCCCATGGCAGTTGCCGACTTCGTCGCGGATGTCGTTCCACTCCGAACACGCCACCTGGCAGGCCTTGCAGCCGATACAGGCGGATACGTCGATCAGCTTGGCGATTTCGATCGTCTGCCGCACTTGCGTGGACGGCGTCGTCGTCGCGGAGCGCTGTTTGATGTCTAGCGATTGCAGTGCCATATCAGCTCTCCTTTAAGCCTTCTCGATGTTGACCAGGAACGCCTTGTACTCCGGCGTCTGCGTATTGGCGTCACCGACGAACGGGGTCAGGGTGTTGGTGATGAAGCCTGGCTTCGTCGCCCCCTTGAAACCGTAGTGGATCGGGATGCCGATGGTGTGCACCTTCTTGCCATCGACATCCAGCGCCTTGATACGCTTGGTCACCACCGCCACGGCCTTGATGAAGCCGCGGTTGGAACGGACCTTGACCCGGTCGCCGACAGAGATGCCCTTTTCCTTGGCCAGTTCCTCGCCGATCTCCACGAACTGTTCCGGCTGCATGATCGCGTTGATCTTGCTCTGCTTGGTCCAGTAGTGGAAATGCTCGGTCAGGCGGTAGGTGGTCGCCACGTACGGGAAGTCCTTGGCCGTGCCGAACGCCTCCATGTCGCCCTTGTACACGCGGGCCGCGGGGTTGGCGCGGGCCTTCGGGTTCTTCGGGTGCATCGGGTTGTTGTCCA
>JAYRUZ010000012.1:0-19674 GCA_041918795.1 Azonexus sp.
AAGATCACCACGGCGGCGCTCGCCGCCAAGCTGGACTGCTCCGAAGCTGCGCTCTACCGCCACTTCGCCAGCAAGGCCCAGATGTTCGAAGGGCTGATCGAATTCATCGAGCTGAGCCTGTTCGGCGTCATCAACCAGATCACTTCCGAGGAGAGTGAAGGCTTCAAGCAGGTCGAACTGTTCCTTGGCCTGTTGCTGCGTTTCGCCCAGAAGAACCGCGGCATGACCCGGGTGCTGATCGGCGATGCCCTGGTCAACGAAAACGAGCGCCTGCAGGTCCGCATCAACGCGCTACTCGACAAGATCGAAGCTGCCTTGAAACAGGCGCTGCGCATCGCCGCCACGCAGGAGAACCTCAAGGCGGACGCCGATTTCGGTGCGCTGGCCAATCTGCTGCGCTGCTATGTCATCGGCCGCTGGGAACAATACGCCCGTAGCGGCTTCAGTCGCGAACCGCTGGCGCAGTGGCCGCAACAATGGCCAATGCTCTACTTCGCCTGCCTATCGCAATCCGGCGCACCGGGCGCCTGAGGGATTGCCGACCAATCAAAAAGGCGGCTTGTCAGCCGCCTTTTGCTTTCTGAGCTCGGGAATCAGCGCTTCAGGTATTCCGCCGCATCCAGCGCGAAGTAGGTCAGGATGCCATCGGCCCCGGCCCGCTTGAAGGCGAGCAGGCTTTCCAGCACCACGGCCTCCTCGTTCAGCCAGCCGTTCTGAGCGGCAGCCTTGAGCATGGCGTATTCGCCGCTCACCTGATAGGCGTAGGTCGGCACGCCGAATTCGTCTTTCACGCGACGTACGATGTCCAGATACGGCATGCCCGGCTTGACCATGACCATGTCGGCACCTTCTTCCAGATCGAGCGCCACTTCGCGCAGCGCTTCGTCACTGTTGGCCGGATCCATCTGGTAGGTGTACTTGTTGCCCTTACCGAGGTTGCCAGCCGAGCCGACCGCGTCGCGGAACGGGCCGTAGAAACTGGAAGCATATTTGGCCGAATAGGCCAGAATGCGAGTGTAGATTTGCCCAGCCCCTTCCAGCGCCTGACGAATGCTGCCGATACGGCCGTCCATCATGTCGGACGGCGCCACCACATCGGCTCCTGCCTGAGCGTGGCAGAGCGCCTGCTTGACCAGCACCGCGAGCGTTTCGTCGTTGAGCACGTAGCCCGTATCGTCGATCAATCCATCCTGGCCATGGCTGGTGTAGGGATCGAGCGCCACATCGGTGATCACGCCCAGCTCGGGAAATTCGCGCTTCAAGGCCTGCACCACGCGTGGCACCAGACCTTCCGGATTGAATGCTTCTTCTGCACCCAACGACTTCAGCGGCGCATCGATCACGGGGAAAAGGGCCAGCGCCGGAATACCCAGCTTGACCGCACGCTCGGCCGTCTTCAGCAAGACATCCAGCGACTGCCGTTCGACACCCGGCATCGACTTCACGGCCTCGACCTTGCCGCTGCCTTCGAGAACGAACACCGGATAGATGAAATCGTTGGCCGTCAGAACCGATTCGCGCATCAAACGGCGGGAAAAATCGTCGCGCCGCATGCGGCGCATGCGGGTTCCGGGAAAGGCGCCACTCACAGTCATGCTTCTACCTCGAAAAAAATCCTGAAAAATTTTGGTCCGCTTCGGAACTTTTCACCTTGACCAGCGTCAGATCGCGCAGATGGCACGCGCTGTCTCCCGCTTCACCTCCCTGAGCGGGTGCCTTGACCCTGTTGAGGCATTTTGGCCCCCGGACCCCCCTTATCCGGGGGCCCTTTGTTTTCCTTGACTGGTTTTTCCATCTCCAGCCAGGTCGCGAGCACGCTTTCCGCTTCCTCGATGCCACTCTTCTTCAGGCTGGAAAACAGCTGCGCCGAGTACGGTCCTTCGCCCCACAGGGCAATTTCCGCCTTCACTTCGCGCAGGGTCTTGGTTTGCTCCTGGCGATTCAGCTTGTCTGCCTTCGACAACAGGATATGGATTGGGCGCCCGGTTGGACGAAACCATTCGATCAGGCGCCGATCGAGATCGGTAAACGGCCGGCGTGAATCCATGATCACAACCAAACCGACCAGCGGGTCGCGCTTGCTCAGGTAGGGGCCGATCAAGCCTTCCCATTGCGAGCGGATTTCCTCAGGCGCCTTGGCGAAGCCGTAGCCCGGCAAATCGACAAAATACTTGCCTTCGGCCAGCGTGAAGTAATTCAGGTGCTGCGTCCGCCCCGGCGTCTTGCTGACAAAGGCGAGCCGAACCCGCCCGGCCAGGGTATTGATTGCAGAAGACTTGCCTGCATTCGAACGACCGGCGAAGGCAACTTCGCGGACCGAATCGCGCGGCAGGTCGCGCAGATGGGCGACGGTCGTATGAAAGACCGCCTGCTGGAACAAAGGCATAAAAAACTCGGAAGACCCGCCTAGTGAGAGGGGAACTGATATAGAATAACAGGTTTGTAACTTCCGTTCCGGCCAAAGCGCCTCTAGACGCGCATTAGGAGTTCGAAAAATGATCCGTACCGCGGCACTGGCAATCCTGTTCGCCACCAGTTTCGTTTCCCACGCTTCCGAGGAAGCTCACGCCAAGGCCGACCCGGCCAAGGGCAAGGTCATCGCTGAAACCGTTTGTGTCGCCTGTCACGGCGCCGACGGTAACAGCCCGGCTTCCGCCAACCCGCATCTGGCTGGCCAGGTTCCGGAATACATCGTCAAGCAGCTGAAGAACTTCAAGGCTGTCGATGGCAAGCCGGCTGCCCGTAACAACCCGATCATGGCCGGCATGGCCGCCCCGCTGTCCGACGAAGACATGAAGAACGTCGCTGCCTGGTTTGGCAGCCAGAAGGCGAAGGGTGCGGCCGCCAAGGACGAAACCAAGATCGATCTGGGTAAGAAGCTGTGGCGTCAAGGCGACTTCAAGAAGGGCATCCCGGCCTGTGCCGGCTGCCACGGTCCGGCCGGTGCCGGCCTGCCCGCCCAGTATCCGCGTCTGGCCGGCCAGTTCCCGGAATACACCGAAGCCCAGCTGAAGGCTTTCCGCACTGAAGAGCGTGCCAACGATCCGGAAAAGATGATGCGCACGATTGCCGCCAAGCTTTCCGACGTCGAGATCAAGGCCGTCGCTGAATACGCCGCTGGTCTTCGCTAAGACCACCTGGCCTCAAGCAAAAAGGCAGCCTTGGCTGCCTTTTTTGTTTTTTGCCCACTTGGCATCTCCTGGCCCACGGAATAGACTGGACGGGCAGTTTTCCCAACAGAACGAGGAGACAAGCCATGAAAACACTGAAGCAGATGCTGGCTGAAAAGCAGCGCCCTCTGGCCGTTGTCGCACCGGGCGACACCGTTTTTCATGCCCTCAACGTGATGGCCAAGCACGACGTCGGCGCCCTGCTGGTCCTAGACGGGGAACAACTGGTTGGGATTTTTTCCGAGCGGGACTACGCCCGCAAGATCATTCTACAAGGCAAGAGCTCCAGGGAAACGCTGGTCCGCGACATCATGAGCGAGCGCGTCGCCTACGTGACGCCCGGCACCACACTCGACGAGTGCATGGCCTTGATGACCGAAAAGCACTTTCGCCACCTGCCGGTGCTCGACGAAGCCGGCAATGTACTCAGCATGATTTCCATCGGCGACCTGGTCAAGGAAACGATCAGCTCGCAACAGTTCCTGATTTCGGAGCTGGAACGTTACATTTCGGGATGACATGACGGCAGACAACACCCCTATTCATTTCAAGATCCTCGACCAGATCGCCCGCGACCTCTCGGGCGACGTCAACTTTCCGACCTGTCTCGATGCGGCGGTACTGATCCGCAACACCCTGCGCGACCCCCAGGCCGACCTGGCCCGGGTCGTGCAGGTGGTCGGCGTCGAGCCGCTCATTTCGAGCAAGTTGCTGCGCATCGCCAACTCGGTGGTATACAACCCCTCGGGCTGGCCGATCACCGATCTGGGCACGGCCATCGGCCGCCTCGGTTTCGAGGTCGTGCGCACGACTTCGCTGGCCGTCGCCATGGACCAGATGCTGAAATCGCGCCACCTTTCCTTCGAGCATATCGGCCACAAGGCCTGGGAGCATTCGCTCGAAGTTGCGGCCATCGCCCGCGTCCTGGCTCGCCGCCTGGGTCGGGTCAATCCGGACGAGGCGATGCTGGCCGGGCTGGTGCACGACATTGGCGTTTTCTATCTGCTTTTCCGTGCCGGCGACTACCCGGAATATCGTGGCGACGAGGCGGCGCTGCTTGAATTGCTGCGCGGCTGGCACGAGAGCATCGGCGAAAGCTTGCTGCATCTGCTCGGGCTGCCCGAGGAAATCGCCGACGCCATCAGCGAGCACGATCACCTGAGCGATGTCGGTACACCTTGCAGCATCCGCGACGTGCTCTATTTCGCCAACCTGCTCGCTGGCAGCGACCAGGAGTGGCTACCCGCCGACATCACACCGGAGCAATTGACGGCGCGCGAAGCGGACCGCGAGCGCTACGCCGAATTTGTCGCCGAAGCCGAGGCCGATATCCAGGAATTGCGCGCCACCCTGTCCGCCTGATTCGGCGGGAACCAAATGGCGGCTCTTGGCTCCGACACGATAGTTCGCATCGAGTGCCAGTCATGAAGACGCCTGTTTTCCCAACCCCCCCGTCGTCGGAGATCACGCCGGAAGAAACTTTCCGTCGTCGGCGGCAATTGGTTTTTGCCTCTTTGGGCCTGTGCACCGCAGCAGTCACCGACTCGAGCTTGGCCGGGGCTGCTCGCGGCGAAAAGCTTGCCGATATCCGCTCCAGCCCCTTCTCCACTGACGAAAAACTCACGCCCTACGACGCGGTGACGGGCTACGGAAATTTCTACGAATTCGGCCCGGACAAGGACAGCCCGGCCAAGCACGCACATCGCCTGCGGACGCGGCCGTGGACCATTACCGTCGACGGCGAGGTCAAGGCAGCGAAGACCTTCGCCATCGAGGACGTGCTCAAGTGGGCGCCACTTGAAGAGCGCATCTATCGCCTGCGCTGCGTCGAAGGCTGGAGTGCCGTCGTGCCCTGGGTCGGCATTCCCTTTACTGAATTGCTCAAGCGCGTGGACATCACCGGCAACGCCAAATTCGTCGAGTTCTGGAGCCTGTCCGACCCCGAACAGATGCCCTACGTTCGCGTGCCCTTTCTCGACTGGCCCTATGTCGAGGCGATCCGCCTGGATGAGGCGAAACACCCGCTGACCCTGCTCGCCGTCGGCATGTACGGCGAAGTGATGCCGAAGCAGAATGGTGCGCCGATCCGCCTACTCGTGCCGTGGAAATACGGTTTCAAGGGGGCCAAATCCATCGTCCGCATCCGCTTCGTCGAAAAACAGCCGGATACGGTGTGGACCAAGGCTGCGCCGGACGAATACGGCTTCTATTCCAACGTGAATCCCGACGTGCCGCACAAGCGCTGGAGCCAGAGCCACGAACGCCGGCTCGGCGAATTCTTCAAGCGCAAGACGCTTCCTTTCAATGGCTATGCCGAGCAGGTCGCCGGGCTTTATGCCGGCATGGATCTGCGCAAGAATTTCTGACCATGAGTTTCAATCCCACATCTCGCCAACTGGCCGGCATCAAGCTGGCTGTGTTCACCGTCTGCCTGCTGCCCTTGGTGCGCCTCCTGTGGGCTGCGTGGACCGACGACTTCGGCCCCAACCCGGTCGAGTTCGTTCAACGCTGGACCGGCAGCTGGACCTTCAACCTGCTGCTGCTCACGCTCTGCGTTTCACCGCTCCGCGGTCTCACCGAATGGCACTGGCTGCTGCGCCTGCGCCGGATGCTCGGGCTGTTTACCTTCTTCTACGCAACGCTGCACTTCCTGTCGTTTATCGGCTTTGACCACCTGTTCGAGATCGACGCCATCGCCCGCGATATATTCAAGCGCCCCTTCGTCACCGTCGGCTTTGCCGCCTTCGTGCTGCTCATCCCGCTGGCCGCTACTTCAAATCAATGGGCCATTCGCAAGCTGGGCGGGCGACGCTGGCAGGAGCTGCATCGCAACATCTACCTGATCGCCATCCTGGCCTGCGTGCATTACTTCTGGCTGGTCAAGGCAACCGCGCTGCTGTGGCCGCTGGCCTACTCCGTGGCGGTCGCCCTGCTGCTCGGCTGGCGCGTGCGCGAACGGCGGCGCAAGGCGATGCCGGTGCCAACCGTGCACGCTAGCAAGCCGCTCAAATTCTTCCCGAAACGTCCCGACTGATTATTTCTTGCGCGGCAAATCGAAGCGGACGATAGCGCGGCCGTCGGCCGTCTGCTTCGGTGCAACCTTCCAGGCGTGGCCATAGACCACCTCGAAAGTCGCCGGCAGCTTGCCGTCGCGACGCATCGCTTCGTAGGCTGCGCGTGCGCTTTCCCAGCTGCGTTTTCCGGTCAGCCCATGGCGACGCGCCTTCATGGCGCAGGACGAGCCTGCGGCACGCAGTTCGTGCAGCATGGCGTCGAAGTCATCATAGGTCAGGGTAATCACTTCCATGTCCATCACCGGATCGGCAAAGCCGGTTTCGACCAGCATGTCGCCCAGATCATGCATGTCGATGAAGCGCTGCGTGTGCGCATAGCCGTCGGCAAAGGCGGCGCGCAGCTCCTTCAGCGTATCCGGCCCCAGCGTGGAGAACATCAGCAGGCCGCCCACTTCAAGCACGCGATGTGCCTCGGCCAACGCCGGCAGCGGGTTGTCCAGCCAATGCAGGAGCAGGTTGGACCAGACGATTGCGGTGCACTGCGCTTTTAGCGGTAAATTCGCCGCATCGGCGGCGAGGTATTGCGTATCCGACTTGCCGAGACCCAGCCAGCGCTGCCAACCGGCGCGCGGCGTGTGCCCGGCACGCAGCATGTCGAGCGCGAAATCGACGCCGATCAGCTCGGCATTAGGGAAACGCGCCGCCAAACCGGGCAGACTCGCGCCACGGCTGCAGCCGAGATCGAGGATGCGCTGCGGCACCATACGCACATAATCGAGCCGCTCCTGCATGCGGCGATCAACCTCGCGGGCGAAGAAATCGCCTTCGCCGTACTGCGCCGCAACGCGGGAAAAGCGCCGACCAACTTGCTGCCGATCGACGAATCCGTTCAGATTATCCTGAGCGCTCAAACGGCCTTGACGCCGAGGCGGGCGAACAACTGGTCGTCGCGATCGACATCCGGATTACCGGTAGTCAGCAGGCGATCGCCGTAGAACATCGAGTTGGCGCCGGCCAGGAAGCACAGGGTCTGCAGCTCGTCGGACATCTCGGTACGACCGGCCGACAGGCGAACCCAGGAGGTCGGCATGGCAATGCGGGCGGCGGCAATGGTGCGCACGAATTCGAACGGATCGAGACGGTCGTTGGCGGCCATCGGCGTGCCCGGGATCGGCACGAGGTTGTTGATCGGCACCGATTCCGGCGGCTTCGGCAGGTTGGCCAGCTGGACGATCAGGGCGGCGCGATTCTTGCGCGATTCGCCCATACCGATGATGCCGCCCGAGCAGACATTGATCCCGGCATCGCGCACCTGATCGAGCGTATCGAGGCGGTCGTCGTGCGTGTGGGTCTTGATCACCTGACCGTAGAATTCCTTGTCGGTGTCCAGGTTGTGGTTGTAGTAGTCGAGACCGGCTTCCTTCAACTTTTCGGCCTGGCCGTCCTTGAGCATGCCGAGCGTGACGCAGGTCTGCATGCCGAGCGCCTTGACCTCGCGCACCATCTCCAGCACCTTGTCGAGGTCGTTGTCCTTCGGGCCGCGCCAGGCGGCGCCCATGCAGAAGCGGGAAGCCCCCTTGTCCTTGGCGACCTTGGCCGCTGCGACGACTTCGTCGATCGGCATCAGGCGTTCGCGCTCGAGATCGGTGTCGTAACGGGCCGATTGCGAGCAATAGCTGCAATCCTCGGAGCAGCCACCGGTCTTGACCGAAAGCAGCGTCGAGCGTTGAATGGCGTTCGGGTCGAAATGCTCGCGGTGCACGCCCTGGGCGCGCCAGATCAGGTCCATCAGCGGCATCTCGTAGAGCGCCAGCACCTCCTCGACGGTCCAGCGCTTGGCAGGCACGGGAGAGACGTTGGACGGAACGGCGGCGAGATTACTGGCTTGCATGGGGACCCCTTGCATCAATAAAAGCTTTTAAAAACAAAGCCGAATTCACAAACACGGAAATTCGGCGTAATTATGGATTATCTAGGACGACCTGCTGGATGTCAATTTTACCCTCCCCGCTGGCGCATTGGCTGAAAAGCCTGCCGCGCCGCAGCCTGAATGCCTGGCTGCCGGCCTCCTGCCTGCTCTGCGGGGACGACAGCGGCGGACCGCTACTCTGCCCAGCCTGCGCCGGCGACCTGCCCCGCCTGCCAACGGCGCGCTGCCCGCAATGCGCCCAACCGACCACGCACGGCGAACGTTGCGGCGCCTGCCTGCACGAACCGCCGCATTTCGCCGCCACCTTCGCACCTTACGTCTACGATTTCCCGGCCGACCGCATCGTCCAGGCGCTGAAATACGGACACAGCCTCGCCGTCGCGCCGTGGGCGGCACAGGCCATCGCGCCAGAGATTCCGAGCGAAGCCTACGACCTGATCGTACCCCTGCCCTTGCATCCGGAACGGCTGCGCGAGCGCGGCTTCAACCAATCCGGCGAAATCGCCCGCCACCTTGAAAATTGCCTCAAATTGCCGGTGCACCGCAGCAGTCTGCAGCGCACTCGGCCGACCGGCGTCCAGGCCGACCTGCCGCTGAAAAAACGCCACGCCAACGTACGCAACGCCTTCGAGTGTTCGAGCGACTTCTCCGGCCAACGCATCCTGCTCGTCGATGACGTTCTGACCACGGGTGCCACCGCCAGCGAATGCGCCCGCGTGCTCAAGCTGCATGGCGCGGCGAGCGTCGGTGTTGCCGTAATCGCCCGCGCCTTGCGCCACGGTTTCTAGGATAATTGCGGCCTTGTCTCAGCCGCCTTGAAAATCGTGTTCGCCGTCGTTCTCTACCAGCCCGAAATTCCGCCGAATACCGGCAACATCATCCGCATGTGCGCCAACACCGGCGCGGAACTGCATCTGGTCGAGCCGCTCGGTTTCGATTTGAGCGACAAGCAGCTGCGCCGCGCCGGGCTGGATTATCACGAATACGCCCGGCTCGTCCGCCATGCCGACTGGGCGGCATGCAAGGCGGCGATGGTGGGACGGCGCATGTTCGCCATGACGACCAAGGGAACGCAGAACCCGTATCAGGTCAATTTCCGGGACGATGATGTTTTCGTTTTCGGCTGCGAGACCGCCGGCCTGCCGGCGGAAGTCCGCGCCGAATTCCCGCCGGAACAATGGCTACGCCTGCCCATGCTGCCCGGCCAGCGCAGCCTGAACCTGTCCAACGCTGCCGCCGTGACAGTGTTTGAGGCCTGGCGGCAGATCGGTTTTCCCGGCGCAAATTAGGCCGAAAAGGCCAGTGCACCGCAGCAGCGGTAACAGGAGCGATAGCTGGTCCGATCTGGCAAGCGGCGGAATACTCCGCCGTACCCGATCAGGCCAACTCTTCCTTCGGGTCGCGTGCCATCAGGCGCTCCACAGCTTCGCCGGCGTTCAGGCGACCATCCAGCACAGCCGCCACGGCTGCGCTGATCGGCATATCCACCGCCAGCTTGCGCGCCAGCGCATCGACTTCGCGCGCCGTATAAACGCCTTCGGCAACATGGCCGAGTTCGTCGAGAATTTGCTGCAGGGATTTGTTCTGCGCCAAGCCAAGACCGACACGCCGGTTGCGCGACAGATCGCCGGTACAGGTCAGGATCAGGTCACCCATGCCAGCCAGACCCAGGAAGGTTTCGCGCTTGGCGCCGAGGGCGATGCCCAGGCGGGCGATTTCGGCCAGGCCGCGCGTCATCAGCGCCGCCCGCGTATTCAGGCCGAGGCCAAGGCCATCGCAGACGCCGGTGGCGATGGCCAGCACGTTCTTGACCGCACCGCCGACCTCGACGCCGACCAGATCGTCGTTGGCGTAGATGCGCAGGCGGTTGGTATGCAATTGGCGCGCCGCCTCGCGGGCAAAGGCGCGATCATTGGCCGCCAGCGACACGGCGGTCGGCTGGCCGCCCGCCACTTCCTCGGCAAAGCTCGGACCGGAAAGGGCGCCACAAATGGCATCCGGCCCCAGCACTTCACCGACCACCTGATGCGGCAGCTGGCCGCTGCCGGCCTCAAAACCCTTGCACACCCACAGGATGGGCGCGACCTTGCCCGATTGCTTGAGGCGCTCGACGGTCGGGCGCAACCCGGCAATCGGCGTTGCCACCAGCAGCACCTCGGCATCGGCTACCGCCGCGGCAAAATCAGTGCTGACGGCGACCGACTCCGGCAGGCGATAGCCGGGAAAGAAGCGATGGTTTTCGCGCGTCGCCAGCAGATCGGCCGCGACATCCTCTTCACGCGACCACAGGGTAACGGCATGTCTGCCGGCAAAGGCAATGGCCAGCGCGGTTCCCCAGGCGCCGGCCCCAAGCAGCGTAATGTTCATAGACCCCAGACTTGCGTACTGCGGATGTAGCCGACGGCTCCATCGCGGTGGCGGACCTTGGCCCAGCCGGGCGATGCCGGCTCGACGAAATCGACCGCCACCCATTTTTCCAGTTCGGCCACGACCGCCGCTTCCGGCTTGTCGGCCTGGCGGATTTCCGCCTTCGGCGCGGTCACGACCAAGGTGCGTTTATCCGTAAGGTTACGCGCCTCGATCCAGGCCAGTGCTCCCTCGGCGTCACGCACCTTGATCCAGCCTTCGAGCCGAACCACCACCTCGACCGGCGTCTGCGCCTTGATCAGGTACAGCTTCTTGCCGGCCTGCGACGGCGCATCGAACAGGATGGCCGCCGGCACGGCGACCGAACGGTAATCGATGGCCTGCGCGCTCAGGGCGCAGCCGGCCAGTGAAACAGCGATCAAGGCACGACGCCACATGGCGAATCCTTACTGGATGGGAACTTCGGTCGGCGCTTGCTGCTCTTGCAGGCGCTGCAGGTACATCTGCTCGAAATTGACCGGCTGCAACACGATGGGCTGGAAGCCGGCACGGACGACGGCGTCGGAAACCGCTTCGCGGGCATACGGGAACAGGATGTTCGGGCAAGCCACGGCAACCAGGCCTTCCATCTGCTCTTCCGGAATGTTCATCATGCGGAAGATGCCGGCCTGGCCCACTTCGACCAGGAAGACAGTCTTCTCACCGGTGCGGGCGGTGACGGTGACGGTCAGCACGACCTCGACCACGCCTTCGCCGACGCCACGGCCGCTGGTGTTCAGCTGGATTTCGACTTGCGGCGCATCCTGCTCCAGGAAGATTTCCGGCGCGTTCGGCACTTCGACCGACAGATCTTTCACGTAGAGTTTTTCGATGCCGAAGATGGGCTGCTGTTCGTTGTTTTCCATGGTTCTCTTTCAGTGAGTTGTAAGGTTCAGGCGCCTTCGAGCAGGGGCTTCAGGCCGCCGGCGGCATCCAGCGCATACAGATCGTCGCAACCGCCGACATGGGTGTCGCCGATGAAGATCTGCGGTACGGTACGCCGCTGAGTTTTCTGCATCATTTCATCGCGCCGCTCCGGGTCGAGATCAACGCGCACTTCCTCGATCTGCGTGACACCGCGTGCCGACAGCAACTGCTTGGCGCGGATGCAGTACGGGCAGACAGCCGTCGTATACATCAGGACATGAGCGCTCATTTGTTGCGGGTTCCCTTCTTGATCGGATAACCGGCCCCCACCCAGGCATCGACGCCGCCGGCGAGGTTGTAGAGCTTGGCGAAGCCGAGTTTCTTCAATTCGCCACAGGCCTTGTTCGAGCGCATGCCCGAGGCGCAGCAAATGATGATCGCCTTGTCCTTCAGCTTCTCGATCTCGCTGGCGCGATCGGCCAGCTTGCTCAGAGGCAGATTCTTCGCCTCCGGCAAATGACCGCCGGCAAACTCGTCGGCCTCGCGCACATCGATCACCTGCGCATCTTCACGGTTGATCAGCAAGGTCGCTTCGGCCGGGTTGACGCTGTTTCCCGCCGAACGCATGAACATCGGCCAGATCAGGCCGAGACCGCTGACGACGACGATGGAAATGAGCAAAATGTTCTGGTTGATGAATTCCATCGGCATCGCTCAGTCCTCCACGCCGCAGAAGACTTCGCGCATCATGCCGACGAGTTGCAGCGTGCGCTGGTCGCCGACGCGATAGAAGACGCGGTTGGCGTCCTTGCGCGTGACGAGAACCCCTTTTTCGCGGAGGATGGCCAGATGTTGGGAAATATTACTCTGCGACGTGCCGACCGCATCGACGATCTCCTGCACGCAGGCTTCCTGATCGCCCAAAACACAGAGGATTTTCAGGCGCAGCGGATGCGCGATGGACTTCAGCGCGCGGGCAGCCATTTCGATGTGCTCTTGCTTCTCGATCAGATTGAAGGACGGGGCTTCCAAGATAAAACCTCAGTTAGGCGGAATGGACCATTATAAAATAAGGGCTGGTGTTTGACCGACCTTAATAAAAATCAATCCGTGACCTCTTTTTTGCGTGCCTGCCTGAATCTCTTCCGCCGTCTGACCACGCTCGGCCTGGGTTTCGCCTGCGCGGCCCTGCTTGCCGCCCCCCTGAACGCCAAGGAAGTGAATTCCGGCAAAAAGGGGCCGTCCACCGCAGCCCCGCCGGAAATCGCCGAGAAACAGGCCGACCTCGGCGAATTGCGTGGCCGCATCGACAGCCTGCGCAAAGAGCTTTCAGCCAGCGAGGAACAAAAAGGGGACGCCGCCGATCGCCTGCGTGAAGCCGAGCGCCAGATTTCGCGCCTGCAGCGCGAACTGCATGAACTCTCCGCCCAGCGCGACTCGCTGCAGAAAACCCTGAAATCGCTCGACCAGCAAACCCAGGAACTCGGTGTCACGCTGAACCAGCAGCAAGCTCAACTCGAACGCCTGCTCTACAAGCAATACCTGCGCGGTACGCCCGATGCCCTGCGCTTGCTGCTCAACGGCGACGACCCCAACCAGACTGCACGCGACCTCTATTACCTGTCGGCCATCGCCCTGACCCGTGCCGAGCTGATGGGCGAAATCAACGCCACGCTCGACCGGAAAAAAGCCTTGACCAGGGATGCCAAGGAGCGCAGCAGCGAACTGGCCGAAGTCGAGGCCGAGCAGCAAAAACGCCACGCCGAGTTGCAGAAGCAACGCGAGGAACGCAAAACACTTTATGCCCAGATATCCGACAAGGTCGCCGCGCAGCGCAAGGAAATCGGCAACCTGCAGCAAAACGAGAAACGCCTGACCCAACTGATCGACCGCCTGTCCAAAATCCTGGCAGCCCAGGCGGCACAGGCAGCCAAGGCGGCGGAAGCAGCTCGCATTGCCGAGGCCCGTGCCGCAGCAGCGCGTCAGCGCGAAAAACCCAGCAGTGACAAGGAGCCGACCAAGAGCGCCAGCACGGAACCGGCGCGCCCGCGGACGGTCGAAGCGGAAAATCGCTATGAACCCGCCCCCAACGATGGCAGCTTCGCTCGACAACGCGGCAACCTGCGCCTGCCGGTACGCGGCGCGGTCAGTGGCCGTTTCGGCGCCGCGCGCGACGGCGGCGGCACCTGGCGCGGTCTCTTCATCAAGGCCGGCAGCGGCGGCGAGGTCAAGGCCGTGGCCAATGGCCGCGTCGTCTTTGCCGACTGGATGCGCGGTTTTGGCAATCTGCTCATCATCGACCACGGTGACTCCTACCTGTCGATCTACGGCAACAACGAATCGCTGCTCAAGCAGGTCGGCCAGGCCGTCAAGGGCGGCGAGACCATCGCCCACGTTGGCAACAGCGGGGGCAATCCGGAATCAGGTTTATACTTCGAGCTCCGCCACCAGGGGCAACCGATCGACCCGTTGAAATGGGCAAGTTTGAAATGAGCAAAGCAAAGACCATCAGTTTGACTGCCGGCGCCTTCGTCGCCGGGGCACTCATCAGCTTCAATTTCCCGGCCTTTGCCGACAAGGAAACCAAGCCCGGTTTGCCCATCGAGGAGTTGCGCACTTTCGCCGAGGTCTACAGCGCCATCAAGCAGGGCTACGTCGAGCCGGTCGAAGACAAGAAGATGATCACCAATGCCATCGCCGGCATGCTGTCCAATCTTGACCCGCATTCGACCTACCTCGATACCGACGCCTTCAAGGACCTGCAGGTCGGTACGCAAGGCGAATTCGGCGGCCTGGGGATTGAGGTCGGCATGGAAGACGGCCTGGTCAAGGTTGTCTCGCCGATCGAGGACACCCCGGCCTACCGCGCCGGCATCAAGGCCGGAGACCTGATCTTCAAGCTCGACGAGACACCGGTCAAGGGACTGACGCTGTCCGATGCCGTCAAGAAGATGCGTGGCAAGCCGAAGACACCGATCAAACTCTCCATCCTGCGCAAGGGTGAGACCAAGCCAATCGAGGTAACCCTGGTCCGCGAAGTGATCAAGGTGCAGAGCGTCAAGTCCAAACTGGTCGAACCCGGCTATGGCTGGGTGCGTATCACCCAATTCCAGGAAAACACCATTGGCGACCTCGCCAAGCACGTCGGCAACCTGTACAAGGACGGCACCAAGCTGCAAGGCCTGGTGCTCGATCTGCGCAACGATCCGGGCGGCCTGCTCAACGGCGCCATCGGCGTCTCCGCCGCCTTCCTGCCACCGGACGTCAAGGTGGTGTCGACCGACGGTCGAACCGAAGATGCCAAGCAGGAATTCAAGGCCCGGCCGCAGGACTACCTGCGTGGCGGCGCCACCAAGGACGATCCGCTGAAGAGCCTGCCGATCGAAGCCAAGAAGGTGCCCATGGTCGTGCTGGTCAACGGTGGCTCGGCCTCGGCTTCGGAAATCGTTGCCGGCGCCCTGCAGGACCACAAGCGCGCCCTCGTCGTCGGCACCCAGACCTTCGGTAAGGGTTCGGTCCAGTCCGTGCTGCCGCTCCCCGGCAATACCGCGATCAAGCTGACCACGGCCCGCTACTACACACCGCTCGGCCGCTCCATCCAGGCCAAGGGCATCACGCCGGACATCGTTGCCGAGGAATCCTCCAACGGCAACAGCTCAGCCCGCATGCGCGAAGCCGACCTCGACCGTCACCTGAACAACGACCGCGACCCGGAAGCCAACAAGGAAGCGCCGAAGCCGGATGCCAAGGCACAGGCCAAGCCAAATACCAAGCCGGGCAAGGACAAGAACAACAAGAAGGATGACGAGACCGAGGACGAGATGCCGGCTCGCCTGGAATACGCCAGCAAGAACGACTACCAGTTCCAGCAGGCCCTGAATCTTCTCAAGGGTTTGCAGATCATGCAGAATAAGCTCCAGTAGCCATCTTCGCAGGGAGGCGAGCATGCCGAACCAAGCAGATCTCAAGAAGAACCGGGAAATCGTCTTTTCCAAGTTCCCGCCGGGACAGGTCCCTGAGGCCGCGGACGACCTGCAGCGCCTGGACGAAGTCATCGTCCAAGCCAAGCTGGAGAAACGTTCACTGGCCGTCGGCTACGATCTGCAACAGCACACGCTGCGCGAACTGGACGAACATCTGGTCGACAAGGGCTATCACCTCGACAATACCTTGTTGACCAAGCTGACCCGCGCCCTGATCTACTACGTCGAAGATACCCAGTTGCACAACATCGGCGCTCCCGAAAAGCGCCTGAAGCGCTCGTCGCAGGAAGCCTACGTCCAGGCCTGGGAACACCATCCGCACGGCGACCACGACGATACGCCGCCGGAGTGGCGCGAATATAAGTGACTGACGAGCAGCTACTCCGCTACAGCCGCCACATCCTGCTTGACGCTCTCGGTATCGAAGGCCAGGAACGCATCCTGGCCGGGCATGCCGTGATCGTCGGCGCCGGCGGACTGGGGTCGCCGGCTGCGCTCTACCTGGCGTCGGCCGGGGTCGGCAAGATCACCCTGGTCGATGACGACACGGTCGATTTCACCAACCTGCAACGCCAGATCCTGCACACCCAGGCCCGCGTCGGCATGGGCAAGGCCGAATCCGGGCGGGCCGCGCTTTCCGCCATCAACCCGGAAATCACCATCGTGCCGCTGCGCGAACGCCTGGCCGGGCAAGCCTTGCACAACCTGGTCGCCACCGCCGACGTGGTGCTCGACTGCACCGACAATTTCGCCACCCGCCACGCCATCAACCGCGCTTGCGTACAGCACAGGAAGCCGCTGGTTTCCGGCGCAGCCATCCGCTTCGATGGTCAGATCAGCGTCTATGATCTGCGCCGCGACGATTCACCGTGCTATCACTGCCTGTTTCCGGAAGGCGAAGATGTCGAGGAAGTACGCTGTGCCGTCATGGGCGTCTTCGCCCCGCTGACCGGCATCGTCGGCACCATGCAGGCCGCCGAGGCCTTGAAGCTGCTGGCCGGCATTGGCGAGTCGCTGACCGGCCGCCTGCTGCTGCTCGACGCGCTGACCATGGAATGGCGCACCGTGCGCTTCCGCAAGGATGGCGAATGCGCGGTGTGCGGCTCTAATTCTGAAGCGCCCTGACGCGAGACACGAAGACCGGCCGCAGACAGAGCGTGAGCACGACAAGGCGTCGCCGCCGAAGTATTCGCCTTAGCGGGCTACCGGATCCAATAGCCGGGCAAGGACCCGGATATCCTGGCCAATCTGGCGCAGATCGCGCACCTGCAACTGGCGCTTGCCGTCCAGACTGAGCAACTCGGGCAGGTTGAACAGGCCGGCTGCCTCGTGACCGATCAGGCAGGGCGCCAGATAGAGCAGCAATTCATCGACCAGACCTTCGCGCAGCAGCGAACCATTCAGCTTGAACCCAGCTTCGGCATGGACTTCATTGATGCCGCGCTTGCCCAGTTCGTGCAGCAGATCCTTCAGCTCGACCTTGCCCGCCGCGTTGGGCAGTACGACCACCTCGGCCCCGCGCTCGGCAAGCATTTTTGCCTTTTCCGGCACGTGCACCGCAGCAGCGAGCAAAACCGGAGCGCCATCGAGGATGCGGGCATCCGGTGAAATGTCCAGCTTGCTATCGACCACCACGCGCAGCGGCTGACGCGTCGTTTCGACATCGCGCACGTTCAGTTGCGGATCATCGTCGCGTACGGTGCCGATGCCGGTCAGGATGGCGCAGGCCCGCGCCCGCCAGCGATGGCCATCACGGCGTGCATCCGGCCCGGTAATCCACTGGCTGACGCCGTTGTTCAATGCCGTCTTGCCATCCAGGCTGGCCGCCGTTTTCAGGCGCAGCCACGGCCGGCTGCGCGTCATGCGCGAGACGAAGCCGATGTTCAACTCGCGCGCTTCATTTTCCAGCAGACCGCAGGCCGTTTCGATGCCGGCAACCTGCAACATGGCCAGGCCCTTGCCGGCAACCAGCGGATTCGGATCCTGCATGGCCGCGACAACGCGCGTTATACCGGCCGCAATCAAGCCTTCGGCGCAGGGCGGCGTGCGCCCGTAGTGGCTGCACGGCTCCAGCGTGACATAGGCGGTCGCGCCACGCGCCCGCTCGCCGGCGGCGCGCAGGGCATTTACCTCGGCATGCGGCTCACCGGCCTTCTCATGCCAACCTTCGCCAACGATCTCGCCATCGCGGACCAGCACGCAACCGACCCGCGGATTGGGTGAGGTCGTCCACAGGCCGCGCTCGGCCAATTGCAGGGCGCGCGCCATCATGCCGTGATCGACGGCAGTAAAACTCATTTTTTCTTGGGTGTCGCGCTGGGGGAAACTTCGCGGATCGCCTTGGAGAAGGCATCCACATCTTCGAAATTGCGATAGACCGAGGCAAAGCGGATGTAGGCCACCTTGTCGAGTTTCTTCAACTCGCGCATGACCAGTTCGCCCACCTGTTGCGAGGACACTTCGCGCTCGCCGGAAGAGAGCAGCTTTTCCTCGATTTCGGTAATCGCCGCATCGACCAGGTCGGTCGACACCGGGCGCTTGCGCAGCGCCAGTTCCAGGCTGGCACGCAGCTTGTCGCGACTGAATTCGGTACGCGAGCCGTTTTTCTTGACGACGTGCGGCAGGCGGATTTCCGCCCGCTCGTAAGTCGTGAAACGCTTGTCGCAGACATTGCACTTCCTGCGGCGACGAACGATGTCGCCTTCGTCGGAAAGGCGGGTATCGACCACCGCCGTTTCATCATGGCCGCAGAAAGGGCATTTCATGTCCGGACTCCAAAAGCGTCAGGCGGGCAACGCCCGCCCGAACGCATCAGTCACCGTAGACCGGGAACTTGCCACACAGTGCCGAGACCTTGGCACGCACCTGCTCGGCCACCTTCTCGTCGTTCGGCGCATCCAGCACGTCGGCAACGAGGTGGGCGATCTGCTCGGCTTCGATCTCGGTGAAACCGCGGGTGGTCATGGCCGGCGAACCGATACGGATACCGGAGGTGACGAACGGCTTTTGCGGGTCGTTCGGGATGCCGTTCTTGTTCACGGTGATGTGGGCGCGACCCAGGGCAGCTTCGGCTTCCTTGCCGGTGATGTTCTTGGCGCGCAGGTCGACCAGGAAGACGTGGCTCTCGGTACGGCCGGAGACGACGCGCAGGCCGCGCTCTTCGGACAACACGCGGGCCATGACGCGGGCGTTGTTGATCACCTGCTCCTGGTAGGTCTTGAATTCCGGCGAAGCGGCTTCCTTGAAGGCCACGGCCTTGGCAGCGATGACGTGCATCAGCGGACCGCCCTGCAGGCCCGGGAAGATGGCCGAATTGATTGCCTTCTCGTGCTCGGCCTTCATCAGGATGATGCCGCCGCGCGGGCCGCGCAAGGTCTTGTGGGTGGTCGAGGTGACGACGTCGGCGTGCGGCACCGGGTTCGGGTAGAAACCGGCGGCGATCAGGCCGGCGTAGTGAGCCATGTCGACCCAGAAAATGGCACCGACTTCCTTGGCGATCTTGGCGAAGCGCTCGAAATCGATACGCAGGGCGTAGGCGGAAGCACCGGCGACGATGATCTTCGGCTTGTGCTCGCGCGCCAGGGCTTCCATCTTGTCGTAGTCGATTTCTTCCTTCTCGTTCAGACCGTAGGCCACGACGTTGAACCACTTGCCGGACATGTTGAGCGGCATGCCGTGGGTCAGGTGACCGCCTTCGGCCAGGCTCATGCCCATGATGGTGTCGCCCGGCTTGGCGAAAGCCATCAGCACGGCCTGGTTGGCCTGCGAACCGGAGTTCGGCTGGACGTTGGCGGCATCGGCGCCGAACAGCTTCTTCAGGCGATCGATGGCGATCTGCTCGGCCACGTCGACGTATTCGCAGCCACCGTAGTAGCGCTTGCCCGGGTAGCCTTCGGCGTACTTGTTGGTCAGCTGGGAGCCTTGGGCTTCCATGACAGCCTTGCTGACGTAGTTTTCGGACGCGATCAGTTCGATATGCTCTTCCTGACGCTGGTTTTCAGCCGTAATGGCTTGCCAGAGTTCAGGATCAACTTTTGCCAGGGTATCTTTCGCGGAAAACATGGGGAATGCCTCAAGCCATTGAAGAAAAGGGGGAAGATTCTATCACGAAGGCAGTTCGTCCAGCGCGCCCGGCGCCAGGTGGCCGGTTTCCGCCCAGCTCTCGATGTGCCATGTGCCGTCGATCTCGTTGATCCAGTTGATGCCGGCGTTCGGAATCAGGAAATCGCGCGGCATTTCCAGCGAATTGCCGCGGACAAAACGGTTGATGACGTCGAGTACGCCGCCATGCAACACGACCACGA
>JAYRUZ010000013.1:0-18625 GCA_041918795.1 Azonexus sp.
CCAGCGCAGCCGGCAGGCTGTGCAAAGCCTGCCGTGTGGGATGGAGGGGTTTGCCGGAGCAGAAAAGCCCACCAAGCGTCTTTTATAACTCGGTAAACAGCGCCTCGGCCGGCAAGCGCGATTTAGGCAGCTTGGCGTTGAAGTCGGCATCGCTGTGATAGCCCAGCGCGACCAGCACGATGGGGCGCAAGCCCTTGGCGCCCAAACCCAATTCGGCATCGAGTGCGGCGGCATCGAAACCTTCCATCGGGCAGGCGTCGACACCGAGCGCACCGGCGCCAAGCAGCAGCGTACCGAGGGCCAGATAGACCTGTTTTTCGGCCCACAGGCCGACATCCTTGTAGTCGTTGCGGTGCAGCCCGACGTAGTAGCTGCGCGCCTTGTTCTGGCCTTCGCGCGCTTCCGCGTTGGCGAAGCGGCCATCCTTGTCCTCCTGCGCCAGCAGCGCGCCGAGATGGGCGTCATCAAGGTCGGTCCGGGCGCACAGCACGACGACGTGCGATGCATTGATCACCTTCGGGCCGTTGTAGGCGTAAGGGCCTTGCGTCGCCTTGGCGACTTGCGCCTTGCCGGCATCGCTGGCGGCGATGATGAAATGCCAGGGCTGGGAATTGACCGACGACGGCGCGGCGCGCAGCAGGTCGCGGATGGCCTGCACGGTATCGGCCGAGAGTTTGCGCTCGGGATCGAAGGCCTTGGAGGTATAGCGTTTCTGAGCGGTTTCGACGATGTTCATGCTGGGCTCCGTTATGGTTTTGGTAGGCGGACTATAAACCAGAAATTCATTTGAAGAATGGCGCTAAAATTCAATCACTTTCAAATTATTTTTGATAATGCAGCGTCTGACCGATCTCGAACTTTTCGTCCGCATTGCCGACCACGGCAGCGTTTCCGCCGCCGCGCGAGCGCTCGAACTGACCCCGGCTGCCGCCAGCGCGGCCCTGAAGCGCTTGGAGCGTGAGCTCGACACCGTGCTCTTCGTCCGCTCGACCCGTACCCTGCGCCTGACCACCGAGGGCGAAATCTTTCTCGACCACTGCCGCCAGGCACTCGCCCTGCTGGCCGACGGGCGCGATGCCTTGACTACCGGCCGCTCGGTCATTCGCGGCCTGTTGCAGATTGCCGCCCCGTCCGATTTCGGCCGCAACGTGCTGGCCGGCTGGCTGGACGAATTCCTCGAACGTTATCCGCAGGTGCAGATACGGCTATCGCTATCCGACCGGGTCGCCGACGTCTATCGCCAGCCTATCGACATTGCGCTGCGCTACGGCCCGCCGGCCGACTCGAGCCTGATCGCCCTGCCGCTGGCGGCCGACAACCGGCGCCTGTTGTGCGCTGCACCGGATTACCTGGCACGCCGCGGCACGCCGCAAACCCCGGCCGACCTGGCCCGGCACAACTGCCTGTGCTACTGGCTGGGCGACGACATCCACAACCGCTGGCGATTCAGCCGCGATGGCCGCGACAGCGTGCAGCAAGTCAGCGGCGACCGCGTGGCCGATGACGGCGAGATGGTCAGCCGCTGGGTCCGGAGCGGGCGCGGCATAGCCTTCAAATCAGCACTCGATATTGCCGACGACCTGGCCAGCGGCCAGCTCATCCGCCTGCTGCCGGAATGGATCGGCGACCCGGCGCCGCTCAACCTGGTCTGCGCCGACCGCCGCCAGCTCAACCCGGCCGTGCGCGCCCTGCACCAATTGCTGGCCGAGCGCTGCGCCGCACGTCTGCAACCGCTGTGCGACGCCGGCCTGCTCTGACAATTCCCGCCGAAAACGGCCAACGCTCGGTAGAATGTCGGCCGAATTCCGCCGCGGCCGTTTGGTACCTGATCATGGCAAAACAGGCCCACTGCTGCGGTGCACTGCCGTTTTTGCCCAAATTTCAAAGCGCATGACTGAATATTCCGCCTCTTCCATCCGCGTCCTCAAGGATCTCGAACCCGTCAAGGAACGCCCGGGCATGTACACCCGGACGACCTGCCCGACCCATATCGTGCAGGAAGTCATCGACAACTCGGCCGACGAGGCACTGGCTGGCTACGCCAAGAAGATTTCGGTGCGCATCCAGGCCGACGGGGTGATCGAGGTCTCGGACAACGGCCGCGGCATCCCGGTCGAAATCCACCCGGAAGAAGGCAAGCCGGCGGTCGAGCTGGTCTTCTGCAAGCTGCACGCCGGCGGCAAGTTCAACAAGAAGGAATCGGGCAACGCCTACCGCTTCTCCGGCGGCCTGCACGGCGTCGGCGTGTCGGTGACCAACGCGCTGTCCACCCGGCTGGAGGTCGAGATCAAGCGTGGCGGCGGCGTGCACAAGATCGCCTTTGCCGACGGCTTCGTGATTGAGCCGCTGGCCCGCATCGGCGACGTCGGCCCGCGCACCACTGGCACCACGGTACGCATCTCGCCGGATGCCAAGTATTTCGATTCGCCCAAGGTCAATCTCGGCCAACTGGAGCACCTGCTGCGCTCCAAGGCCGTGCTGATGCCCAACGTCACCGTCGAGCTGGAAATCGAGGGCCAGGACAAGAAGACCTGGTGCTACCAGAACGGTATGGCCGATTACCTCAGCGAAATGATGGTCGGCCAGCCGGTCGCACCGATTTTCGTTGGCGAGAAATATGTCGAAACCGAGAACGGCTTCGCCGTCGGCGAAGGCGCCACCTGGGCGCTGGCCTGGTTCGAGGAGGGCGGCGGCAAGCCGGAAAGCTACGTCAACCTGATCCCGACACTCGATGGCGGCACGCACGAGGCCGGCCTGAAATCCGGCGTTTTCGAAGCGGTGAAGGCCTTCGCCGAGCACCACGCCATCCTGCCGGCCAAGGTCAAACTGGCGCAGGAAGACGTCTGCGGCAAGATGACCTACCTGCTCTCGGCCAAGGTCCTCGACCCGCAGTTCCAGGGCCAGACCAAGGAAAAACTGACCTCGCGCGATGCCTACAAGCTGGTTGCCCAGATGGTGCGCGACCCGTTCGAACTGTGGCTGAACAGCCACGCCGATTTCGGCAAGAAGATCGCCGAACTGGCGGTCAAGGCGGCGCAGAACCGAATGAAATCGACCCAGAAGGTCGAGAAGAAGAAGTCTTCCGGCATCGCCACCCTGCCCGGTAAGCTGACCGATTGCGAATCGGACGACATCACACGCAATGAACTCTTCCTGGTCGAGGGCGACTCGGCAGGCGGTTCCGCCAAGCAGGGCCGTGACAAGGAAACCCAGGCCGTCCTGCCGCTGCGCGGCAAGGTGCTGAATACCTGGGAAGTCGAACGCGACCAGCTATTCAAGAACAACGAAGTGCACGACATCTCCGTCGCTGTCGGCGTCGATCCGCACGGCATCGACCAGATCGACACCGTCGATGTGTCCGGCCTGCGCTACGGCCGCATCATCGTCATGTCAGATGCCGACGTCGATGGTTCGCACATTCAGGTGCTGTTGTTCACGCTGTTCCTGAAGCACTTCCCGGCCCTGGTCGAGCGCGGTCACATCCACGTCGCCCAACCGCCGCTCTTCCGCGTCGATGTCGAAGCCAAAGGCCACACGCGTAAAGTCTATTGCCTGGACGAAGCCGAAAAGCAGCAAACCTTGCACAAGCTGGCCGAGGAAGGTGTCAAGGAACACAAGATCACCGTCTCCCGCTTCAAGGGCCTGGGCGAAATGAACCCGGACCAGTTGTGGGAAACCACCCTCTGCCCAGACACCCGCCGCCTCGTGCCCTTCCAGGCCGACCGCGCCACCATCCTTCACATGCACCGTACCTTCACGCTGCTCATGGGCAAGGGCGAAGCCTCCGGCCGCCGCGCCTGGATGGAGAAGGACGGCGGACTGGTCGAAGCCGACGTGTAAGCGCTGAAACAGCTTGCAACACATTGGGCTTGAGCGGACATATCTGAATTACATGTTTGCGCTTTAATGATTTCGACGGCGGAATAAACCGCCTCCGATCTCAAAGGAGCCAAAAATGAAATCCAAGACCTTGATTGCCGCACTGCTGATCGGTGCCGGTGCCAGCACTTTTGCCGGCCTGAGTTACGCTCAACGTGGCGACTGCTTCGGCGGTGGCCCGATGATGGGCGAACGCGGCCAGAACATGCGGGCCGAACGTCAGCAGATGCACCAACAGCGCCTGCACGATGCGCTGAAACTCACCCCGGCCCAGGAAGGTGCCTGGAAGAAGTTCCAGGACTCCCGCCCCTACGCCAATCCTGACCAGAAGCGCCCTGACCCGGCCGAAGTCGCCAAGCTGAGCGCTCCGGAACGTGCCGAAAAGATGCTCGACTTCCAGAAGCAGCATCAGGAAGCGATGACCAAGCACGTCGCCGCCATGAAGGAGTTCTACGGCCAGCTGACGCCTGAACAGAAGAAGACCTTCGACGAACAGACCCAGTTCGGCATGCGCGGCAAGCAAGGCGGCCCGCGCGGCGGCATGCGTGGTGGCATGGGCGGCCCCGGCCCGCAAGGCCCGGCCAATCCGCCGCCAGCCAACTAATGACTGAAAGCAGGCGGAGTATCGAACGGTAAGCTGCCTGCCACGCATTCCACTAACCGGCCATGTCGCAAGGCACTGGCCGGTTTTCTCTTGCCAGTTTCTGGCGACGGGTACACGCATCGAGGCCAAATCGATTATTTTTGTCCGATCACACAATATCCTTGCCCGTCGTTCGTCTACAGGGCATGGATACATCGCTTTCCCTTCCCTTGCAGGATCAGCCGCCCAACGCGATGGCCGAACATAACCGCCGATTGACCGAAACCTTCAGCCGCGAAAGTGGCCGTCTAGGGAATTTTATTCGCCAGCGCGTGCCCGATCCCGGCGAGGCCGAAGACATCCTGCAGGATGTCTTTTTCGAACTGGTCGAGGCCTGGCGATTGCCTGAGCCGATCGAACAGGTCGGCGCCTGGCTGTTCCGGGTGGCGCGCAATCGCATCGTGGACCGTTTTCGCAAACGGCGCGAAGAGCCTGTACCGGTTGCTTCGTCAGATGACGAAGACAACACCGGACACTGGCTGGAGAACGCCCTGCCGACCCATGACGGCGGCCCCGAGGCGGCGCACCTGCGCCGCCTGTGGCTCGATGCCATCGCCGATGCGCTCGACGAATTGCCGCCAGGACCGCGCGAGGTATTCATCGCTCACGAACTGGATGGGCGCAGCTTCAAGGACATGGCGACCGAGAGCGGTACGCCCATGAACACCCTGCTTGGCTGGAAACGGCAGGCGGTACTCCATTTACGCGACCGTCTGCGGCCGCTCTACGACGAACAATCCTGATCGAGGACTCACCATGATGAAATGCTCTACAGACAAATCCGGCTGCGTTTCCCGCTGCATCAAGATCGGCGTGATGGCCGTGCTCGGCATCGCTGCCATCACCTGGATCGTCATGCAGCTATGGAACTGCCTGCTGCCCGACCTGTTCATGGGCGTCTCGCCCATCGGTTACTGGCAGGCACTCGGTGTGCTGGTGCTCAGCCGCATCCTCTTCGGCGGACTACGCGGCGGCTGCCACGGCCATTGGCGCGAGCGCCGGGCACGCTGGGAAAGCATGACGCCCGAAGAGCGCCAACAACTCAAAGGCCGCTTTGCCGGCCGCTGGAGCCATTGCTGTTCGTCGGACAAGGCTGAGACGAGCAAGGATACGGCCGAGGCCAAGGACAAGCCGGCCGACAGCGCCTGATCGTCCCCGACTGCATGAATCACGAACGGAACCCCATGGCCACGACCCAAACCCTGCGCCGCCCCTCAAGCAAGCCAGTCGAATTGCCCGGCCGGCTACGCCGGGCCCTCTGGCGCATCCTGCCGCTGATCGGCGCCCTCCACGCCTATATCGGTTGGCGCCTGCTACCGCCGCTCGAACTGGGCATGGCCGGCTGGGCGGTGGCCATCGGCGGCTTGGCCATTTCCACCGGCCTGGTGCCGCTCGGCCTGCTGGCGCGCTTCGTCGTCAGCCGCCCGCTCCTGGCCGACCGGCTGGCCTGGCTGGGTGGAATAGCCATGGGGCTGTTCTCTTCGGTGCTGGTGCTGACCGTCCTGCGCGATATCTCGCGGGTGTTCGCCGATTCGCCTTCGTTGGCCGAACCCACTGCGATAGCCGTGCTCGCCCTGGCCGCCCTGTTTACGCTGGTCGGCTTCATCAATGCCCGGCGCGTGGCACGCGTGGTCGAGATCGACGTGCCGCTGGCCAATCTGCCGATCGGCCTGGAAGGATTCACCATCGTCCAACTGAGCGACATTCATGTGGGGCCAACGATCAAACAGGACTACGTGCAGGCCATTGTCGACCGGGTCAATGCCCTGGACGCCGACCTGATTGCCCTGACCGGCGATCTCGTCGACGGCGAAGTCGAGCATTTGCGGCCGCATACGGCTCCCTTCGGCAAGCTGCGCAGCCGGCACGGCAATTACTGGGTCACCGGCAATCACGAGTATTACTCCGGTGCCGGCGCCTGGATGCGCGAGTTCGAGCGTATCGGACTGCGTGGCTTGTACAACCGCCACGTGGTCATCGAGCACTCCGGCGCGCGTTTCGTGCTGGCCGGGGTCACCGATTATTCCGCCGGCGCCTTCGATCCGGCCCAGGCCAGCGATCCGGGCGCCGCGCTGGCCGGCAGTCCGCCCGACCTGGTGCGTGTGCTGCTCGCCCACCAGCCGCGCTCGGCGGCGGCTGCCGAAGCTGCCGGTTTCGACCTGCAATTGTCCGGCCACACGCATGGCGGCCAGTTCTGGCCGTGGAACCATTTCGTGCCGATGCAGCAGCCCTTCACTGCCGGCTTGAAGCGACTCGGCCGGCTGACCGTTTATACCAGTCGCGGTACCGGCTACTGGGGCCCGCCCAAACGATTCGGCGCTCCGTCCGAAATCACTGTTTTGCGCCTGCGTACCGCCTGATTTTCCGTTCGCGGGTTTGGTGTGCCGGCTGACAGCGCCGCCGGTACACAAGCGCGCAAGATGGATACCTTTCGTCACCATCTGCCCCGCCGGGAGAATGCGCCGAACGCTAGAATGGCGCCTTTCGCATCCACCGGTTTTATTGTGACGACTCGCACCTTCTCGAAACGCGCCCTTCCCCTTGTTCTGGCCCTCGGCTTGCTGCAGATACTGACCGGCTGTGTCAGCAACGGCAACAAGCCCGTCACGCAACCGGTCGTCCAAACTGCACCCGCCGCCAAACCCAAGATCGGCCTCGCCCTCGGCGGCGGTGCGGCGCGTGGATTCGCCCATATCGGCGTGATCAAGATGCTGGAATCGCAGGGCATCGTCGCCGACTACGTGGTTGGCACCAGTGCCGGGGCCGTGGTGGGTTCGCTCTACGCCGGCGGCAACGACGCGTTCGCCATGCAGAAGATCGCCCAGCAGCTCGATGAGAAGATTTTCGCCGACTGGACTCTGGGCGGGCGCGGCCTGCTCAAGGGCGAGGCGCTGCAGGACTTCATCAACCAGCACCTGAACCGGCGGCCGCTGGAAAAGCTGAACAAGCCGTTTGCTGCCGTTGCCACCGATCTCAATACCGGCGAGCGCGTCGTTTTCCGCACCGGCGACACCGGCCTGGCGGTCCGCGCTTCGGCCGCGGTGCCCGGCGTTTTCCAGCCGGCCCAGTTCCGTGGCAAGACCTACGCCGATGGCGGCCTGAGCAGCCCGGTGCCGGTGCAGGCGGCACGCGACCTGGGCGCCGATTTCGTCATCGCCGTCGATATCTCGGCCAGGCCGGAAGGCCAGCCGATCGACAGCATGACGGCGATCATCTGGCAGACGACGACGATCATGGGCGGCATCATTGGTTCGAATGAACTGAAAGGTGCCGATATCGTGATCCGGCCCAAGCTGCCCTACGTCAAATCCTGGGATTTCACCGCCCGCCACGATGCCATGCTGGAGGGCGAGAAGGCCGCCCTCGCCGCCCTGCCGCAAATCAAGCAGAAACTCGGCCGCTAAGGGCCAATTCGCTCGCTGCTGCGGTGCACGGGCCAAAAACCCGAAAAACCGAATTGGCCTAAACGCGCTCCGGCTTCTGCGTGGCCCGGTATTGCCCGGGCGCAATGCCGGTCCATTTCTTGAAGGCGCGATAGAAGGCGGAAAGTTCGGTAAAGCCCAAAGCGCAGGCGATTTCCGGCATGGCCAGGCTGTCGTCGCCGAGATAGCCGATGGCCAGGTCGCGCCGCAGATCGTCGAGTATCGTCCGGTAGCGCGCGCCTTCACGCTCCAGCCGGCGGCGCAGCGTGGCTGGCGACAGATGCATCTGCCGGGCCAGTTCATCGAAATCCGGCCAGGATTCCGGCGCGATCTCGCGCAGACGACGCCGGATCTGGGCGGTGACGCTCTCGCTGTTCTTGTAGCGCACCAGAAAGTTGGCTGGCGCCTGGCGCAGGAAAACCTTCATCGTCCGCTCGTTCTGCACATTCGGCATGGCCAGGAAACTGGCGGCGAAAGTGATGCCGGTCTGGCTTTCGTCGAAGCGCAGATCCTGCGCGAACAGCACCCGCCATTCGTCGCTGTAAGCCGGCTCCGGACAACGGAAGCTGGCATGGTCGAGCGGGATGCGCCGCCCGATCAGCCAGCAGGCCAGGCCATGCACCATCAGCAGAAAGGTGCCGTAGGCGAAAGCCGGTTTCGGGGCGCCGATCTGGCCGGTCGCTGCCGATGGCCGTTCCAGCAAAGCCACGCTGGCCACGTCGCCCTCGATCACCAACTCGGCCTGCCAGTCGTCCAATACCAGATTCAGGAAGCGCAAGGCACGGCGCATGGCCCGTTCCAGAGTATCGGCGTGGATCAGCGTGTGGCACATCAGGGTGAAGCTGCCGGGGCGCATCGGATGGCTGTCCAGGGCGAAAAACTCGTCGCCGATGGCCTGTGCGATGCCATGCCAGAGCTGGCCGTAGTGTTCCGAGGAAACCCGCGCCTGGGGCGAGGCCAGCATTTCGGTTGCGATGCCCGCCGCCTGCAGCACCCCGCGCTCGTCGATGCCGCGTGTGCGCAGGCAAACCAGGGCCTCATGAACGAAGGCAATGGCAATCGTGCCTTTTTCGCTGTGTATCTCGCGCATCGCCGAAGGATGCCACAGAAGTCGCGTCTCGGCTTTATCTGATTTTCACAATCAACTTGATCGGTTTCGGCAATGAAAGCTTTTCGGCAGTTGCTTAGAGTGCGCAGTTACCCGTTTAACCCGAATCCAATACCAATACAGGAGCGAGACCATGCAAATTGCAGGCAATGTCTTTGTCGTCACCGGCGGCGCATCCGGCCTGGGAGCAGCCACCGCCAAAATGATCGTCGAGCGCGGCGGCAAGGTCGTGCTGGCCGACGTGAATCCGGAAGCCGGCGCCAAGGTCGAAGCCGAGCTGGGCGCGCTTTTTGCCAACAGCGCCCGCTTCGTGCAGACCGACGTGACCAGCGACGAAAGCGCCCGCAACGCCTTTGCCGTCGCCCAATCCATGGGCCAGCTGCGCGGCCTGGTCAATTGCGCCGGCATCGCCCCGGCCGAGAAGGTCGTCGGCAAGGAAGGCGCACACAAGCTGGAAAGCTTCGCCCGTACCATCAACATCAACCTCGTCGGCAGCTTCAACATGATCCGCCTCGCCGCCGAGATCATGAGCGCCAGCGCTGCCGATGAAACCGGCGAGCGTGGCGTCATCGTCAGCACCGCCTCCGTCGCTGCCTTCGACGGCCAACTCGGTCAGGCCGCCTACTCCGCCTCGAAGGGCGGCGTCGTCGCCATGACCCTGCCGATCGCCCGCGAACTCGCTCGCGCCGGCATCCGCGTCATGACCATCGCCCCGGGCATCATGGAAACCCCGATGCTGATGGGCATGCCGGCCGAAGTCCAGGAAGCGCTGGGCAAGATGGTTCCGTTCCCCTCACGCATGGGCAAGCCGGCCGAATACGCCGCGCTGGTCGAGCACATCTTCACCAACCAATACCTCAACGGCGAAGTCATCCGCATGGATGGCGCGATCCGTATGGCTGCCAAGTAAACCCCACAGTCATTCCCGCGAAAGCGGGAATCCAGGGTTTAAACGCCGCATTGGATTCCCGCCTGCGCGGGAATGACGAGGTTTTCCTGATCAATCCGCAAATAATTGACAAGCAAGGACTAACAACCATGTCCCAAGATCCGATCGTTATTGTTTCCGCTGCCCGTACCGCCATGGGTGCCTTCCAGGGCGGGTTCTCCGGCCTGACCGCCGCCAACCTGGGTGCTGAAGCCATCAAGGCCGCCATTGCCCGCGCCGGCATCGACGCCAACCTGATCGAAGAAGTGCTGATGGGCTGCGTGCTGCAAGCCGGCCAAGGCCAGGCCCCGGCCCGCCAGGCTGCGCTGCAGGCCGGCCTGCCGCTGTCTGCCGGCTGCGCCACCATCCACAAGGTGTGCGGCTCGGCCATGAAGGCCACCATGCTCGGTCACGACGGCATCCTGGCCGGCTCCTACGGCGCTGCCGTGGTCGGCGGCATGGAGTCGATGACCAATGCCCCTTACCTGCTGCCCAAGGCTCGTGGCGGCTATCGCCTCGGCCACGGCCAGATTCTCGACCACATGTTCCTCGACGGTCTGGAAGATTCCTACTCCAAGGAAAGCCGCGGCCGCCTGATGGGCACCTTCGCCGAGGAATGCGCCGAAGCCTACGGTTTCACCCGCGAAGCCCAGGACGAGTTCGCCATCCGCTCGACCACCCGCGCCAAGGAAGCTTCCGGCAACGGCAGCTTCGACTGGGAAATCACCCCGGTCACCGTCGCCGGTCGCAAGGGCGATGTCGTTATCGACAAGGACGAAGGCCCGTTCGCCGTCAATGTCGACAAGATCCCGACCCTGAAGCCGGCCTTCAAGAAGGATGGCACGGTCACCGCCGCCAACTCCTCGTCGATTTCCGACGGCGCCGCCGCCATGGTGCTGATGCGTGCCTCGCAAGCCGAGAAGCTCGGCCTCAACCCGGTCGCCCGCATCCTCGGCCACACCACCCATGCCGGCGTGCCGGCCAAGTTCCCGTCGGCCCCGGTCGGCGCCATGGAAAAGCTGTTCGCCAAGACCGGCTGGACCGCCAACTCGGTCGACCTGTACGAGATCAACGAAGCCTTCGCCGTGGTCACCATGGCCGCGCTGCATGACCTCAAGCTCGATCCGGCCAAGGTCAACATCCACGGCGGCGCTTGCGCCCTCGGCCACCCGATCGGCGCTTCGGGCGCCCGCATCGTCGTTACCCTGCTTGGCGCCCTGAAGAAGTACGGCCTGAAGCGCGGTGTTGCCAGCCTGTGTATCGGCGGCGGCGAAGCGACGGCCCTGGCAGTCGAGATGATCTAAGGGTTAATCCCTCACTCACCTCCCCGCACCGGGGAGGAAAGAAGGCCGTGCGCATTCCCTGGTGAAGGGAATTGCACGGCCCTCTTCTGCACACGCAACACAACACAAGCCAAAAAAAGGGAGACAGCCCATGAAGTATCAATCCGAATACGCCCAGAAACTGACCTCGGCCAGCGACGCCATCCGCCTGATCCGCAATGGCGACAACGTCGTCGTGCCGACCGGCGTCGGCGAGCCGCCCACGCTGCTGACCGCACTTTCCGACCAGCGCCGCGACTTCATGGACGTCGTCATCGCCCAGATCCTGCCGCTGCGCAAGTTCGCCTATTTCGATCCGGAAACCCGCCAGCACGTGCGCCATTCCGCCTACTTTCTGGGCGGCGCTTCCCGTCCGGGCGCGCAGGCCGGCTGGGTCGATTACCTGCCCAACTATTTCTCCGAACTGCCGGTGCTGATCGAGCAAGGCCTGGTCCCGGCCGACGTCGTGCTGTCGATGGCCTCGCCGATGGACGAGCACGGCTATTTCTCGCTCAGCCTCGGCACCGACTACACCATGGCGGCCGTCAAGCGGGCGCGCGTCATCGTGCTCGAGGTCAATCCGAACGTACCTTTCGCCAACGGCGACTGCCACGTCCATATCTCGAAGGTTTCGGCCCTGATCGAGAACGACGAGCCGATCATCGAAGTCGGCCTGCCGACTATCGGACCGGTCCAGGCGGCCATCGGCAAGTACGTTGCCGAGCAGGTGCCGGACGGCGCCACGCTGCAGATCGGCTACGGCGGCATTCCCGACGCCGTGGTCATGCAGCTGGTCGACAAGGAGGACCTCGGCATCCATACCGAAATGATCGGCGACGGCATCCTGACCCTGGTCGAAGCCGGCGTCATCACCAACCAGCGCAAGAACATCCATCGCGGCAAGATGCTGGCCACCTTCGCGCTTGGTTCGCGCAAGCTCTATCAGTTCATGCACCGCAATCCGGCGCTCGAAATGCACCCGGCCGACTTCACCAACGATCCCTACCTGGCCGGCCAGAACGACAAGCTGATCACGATCAACGCCACCATGCAGATCGACCTGATCGGCCAGTGCTGCTCAGAATCGATCGGGACGAAGCCCTACTCCGGTACCGGCGGCCAATCCGACTTCGTGCGCGCGGCCAATCGCTCGCTGGGCGGCAAGTCCTTCATCGTTCTGCCATCGACAGCGAAGGATGGCGCCATCTCCCGCATCGTGCCGACCCTCGCCCCCGGTGCACATGTATCGACGAGCAAAAACGACATCAACCAGGTCGTCACCGAATTCGGCATCGCCAACCTGCGCGGCAAGACTGCCAAGCAGCGTGCCCAGGAGCTGATCAACATCGCCCACCCCGATTTCCGCGGCGAGCTGACCGAAGCCGCGAAAAAAATGAATCTGCTGTAAGCGCCACACCAGCCACAGCGCATCCAACCATAGACCCGAATTGACGAGGAGTAACCCATGATCCTGACCCAAGAACAAGAGATGATCCGCGACTCGATGCGCGCCTTCGCGCAGGAGCGCCTCGCCCCCTTCGCCGCCGAATGGGACAAGCACCACACCTTCCCGGCCGACGCCCTGAAGGAACTCGGCGAACTCGGCGCCATGGGCATGTGCGTGCCGGAAGAATGGGACGGTGCCGGCATGGACTACATGTCGCTGGTGCTGACCCTGGAAGAAATCGCCGCTGGCGACGGCGCCACCTCGACCATCGTCTCGGTGCAGAACTCGCTGGCCTGCGGCATCACGCAAAAGTACGGCACCGATGCGCAGAAGGAAGAATGGCTGAAGCCGCTCGCCCGCGGCGAGAAGTGGGGTTGTTTCTGTCTGACCGAGCCGCACACCGGCTCCGACGCAGCCGCCATCACCACGCGCGCCGACCGTGACGGCGACCACTTCGTGCTGAACGGCGTCAAGCAGTTCATCACCACCGGCAAGCACGCCCACATGGCCATCGTCTTCGCCGTCACCGACAAGGCCGCTGGCAAGAAGGGCATCTCCTGCTTCCTGGTACCGACCAACACGCCGGGCTTCATCGTCGGCCGCACCGAAGACAAGATGGGCCAGCACGCTTCCGACACCGTGCAGATCATTTTCGAAGACTGCCGCGTGCCGGCTTCGGCACTGCTCGGCAAGGAAGGCGAAGGCTACAAGATCGCCCTCTCCAACCTCGAAGCCGGCCGCATCGGCATCGCTGCCCAGAGCATCGGCATGGCCCGTGCCGCGTTCGAAGCCGCCGTGCGTTACGCCAAGGAGCGCGTCACCTTCGGCCAGCCGATCATCGAGCACCAGGCCGTCAATTTCCGTCTGGCCGACATGAATACGCTGCTCGATGCCGCCCGCCTGATGGTCTGGCGCGCCGCGATGCTCAAGGATGCCGGCAAGCCCTGCCTGAAGGAAGCCTCGATGGCCAAGATGTTCGCCTCGGAAGCTGCCGAGAAGATCGCCTCGGACGCCATCCAGATTCACGGTGGTGTCGGCTACACCAGCGACTTCCCGGTCGAGCGCATCTACCGCGACGTGCGTATCAGCCAGATCTACGAAGGCGCCAACGACATCCAGCGTCTGGTCATCGGCCGCACCATCGCCGCCGAATAATCGCTGCTGCGGTGCACCGGCCAAAATAGGCAAAAACCACGGTGCACCGCCAGCCCGCCTGCTGTCGCCCAGAATCCAGGAAACATCCATGAACTACGAATGCATCATCCCTGAAAAAGTCCGTCGCATCGGCCTGATCACCCTCAACCGCCCGCGCCAGCTCAACGCCCTGAACGCCCAGCTCATGCAGGAACTGAGCGCAGCGCTGAACGACTTCGAAGCCGACGACGAAATCGGCTGCATCCTGATCACCGGGTCCGACAAGGCCTTCGCCGCCGGCGCCGACATCCAGGCGATGAAGGACTGGGGCTATATGGACGTTTACGGTTCCGACTACATCACCCGCGACTGGGAACGCCTGAAGACCTGCCGCAAGCCGGTAATCGCTGCCGTGGCCGGCTACGCCCTGGGCGGCGGCTGCGAGCTGGCGATGATGTGCGACATCATCATCGCCGCCGACACCGCCGTCTTCGGCCAGCCCGAAATCAAGCTGGGCGTGCTGCCCGGTGCCGGCGGCACGCAGCGCCTGCCGCGCGCCATCGGCAAGGCCAAGGCGATGGACCTGTGCCTGACCGGCAGCAACCTGAGCGCCGAAGAGGCCGAGCGTGCCGGCCTGATCAGCCGCGTCGTTCCTGCCGTCTCGCTGCTTGACGAAGCGATGGCCACGGCCGAGAAAATCGCCGGCTATTCCCTGCCCGTCGCCATGATGATCAAGGAAAGCGTCAATCGCGCCTACGAAAGCAGCCTGAACGAAGGCCTGCTCTTCGAGCGCCGCGTCTTCCACGCATCGTTTGCGCTGGATGACCGCCGCGAAGGCATGACTGCCTTCCTCGACAAGCGCAAGCCGCAATTCACCCACAAATAAGGGAGCCAGCATGACGGACCTTTCCTTGCCCGGCACAGTTGATGAAGTCATGCGCGGCCGCTATTCCTGCCGCGCCTTCCTGCCGACCGCCGTGCCGAAGCCCCAGATCGAAGAGATTCTGTCGGTCGCCTCCCGCGCGCCGTCGGGGACCAACATCCAGCCGTGGAAGGTCTCGGTGCTGACCGGCGACAGCAAGGCGCGCCTGAGCGAGCGCATCGTCGCTGCCTTCGACGATCCCGAGGAAGCCGCCACGCATTCGGACTGCTACCAGTATTACCCGAGCAAATGGCAGTCGCCCTACATCGACCGCCGCCGTGCCGTCGGCCTCGCGCTCTATCAGCTGCTGGGCATCGCCAAGGGCGACGCCAAGCGCATGCACGAGCAACACGCGCGCAATTTCCGCTTTTTCGATGCGCCGGTCGGGCTGATCTTCACCATCGATACCATCATGGCGCAAGGCAGCTACCTCGACTACGGCATGCTGCTGCAGAACGTCATGCTGGCCGCCAAGGCCCGCGGTCTTGACACCTGCCCGCAAGCCGCCTTCCTGCAATTCCACCGCATCATCCGCGATGAGCTCCAGTTGCCGGAAAACGAAACGGTGGTCTGCGGCATGGCGCTCGGCTACGCCGACCCGAATGCCCCGGAAAACGCCCTGCGCACCGAACGCGCCCCGCTGGCCGAGTGGGTCCGCTTCAGCGAATAGCCCTCGCCCGCTGACGGCGCCCGCCTGAACCTGTACGCTCGACGCCCTCTACTGCCCCCCTCAACCGATCACCGAACGAGCCCACTCATGCCCACTGCCCCCCCTACCGCCCAGCGCGGGCCGCTCGCCGGCGTCAAGGTCATCGAATTCGCCGGCATCGGCCCCGGCCCGTTCTGCGGCATGCTGCTGGCCGACATGGGGGCGGAAGTCACCCTGCTTGAACGCGCCGGCGGCACCTTCGCCTCGCAACTGTTCGGCGGTGGGCGCAAGGCAGTAGCCAATCGCGGCAAAAAATCCCTGTGCATCGACCTCAAGCACCCGGATAGCAAGGCGCTGATCTGGCAACTGATCGAACAGGCCGACGTATTGATCGAGGGCTATCGCCCCGGCGTCATGGAGCGTCTGGGCTTTGGCCCGGAGGAATGTCTGGCGGCCAATCCCAAGCTGATCTACGGCCGCATGACCGGCTGGGGCCAAACCGGCCCGCTGGCCGACCGCGCCGGGCACGATGCCAATTACGCAGCATTGGCCGGCGTGCTCGATACCGGCAGTTACCACGGTGGCGCGCCGTGGGCACCGCCAACCCTGGTCGGCGACATGGGCGGTGGCGGCCTGATGCTGGCCTGGGGCATTGCCTGTGCGCTGTTCGAGGCACAACGCAGTGGCCAGGGCCAGGTCATCGATGCCGCCATGTGCGAAGGCGCCGCCTTGCTGGCGCATGGTCTGTACAACCTGAACAGCCTGGGCGAATGGCAGGGGCAATGCGTGCTCGATTCGAGCGCGCCCTTCTACGACGTCTATCAGTGCGCCGATGGCCAATGGCTCACCGTCTGCCCGCTGGAACCGCAGTTCTACGCCGCCTTCGTCAACCGCCTCGGGCTGGCGAACGATCCGGACCTCTCCGGCCAGCAATACGATCCATCGCACTGGCCGCGGATGAAAGTGCGCCTGACCGACCTGTTCCGCGAAAAGACCCGCGACGACTGGATGGCGCTGTTCGGCGATACCGACGACTGCGTCTGGCCGGTGCTCAGCATGAACGAAGCGCCCATGCATCCGCACAACCAGGCCCGCCACAGCTTCGTCGACGTCGCCGGCATCCGCCAGCCGGCCCCGGCCCCGCGCCTCTCGCGCACGCCAGCGGCCGTTCAAAACCCGCCGCCGATGCAAGGCGAACATACCCGGGAACAATTGCTGGCCTTGGGTCTGACCGCTGAGCAGGTAGATAAACTGATTGCTGGTGGCGCAGTGAAGTCAGCGGCCGATCCGGCAGCGAATACCTGAGCCGCATCAACGCCCTCACCACAAGGCAGGCTCGTCATCCCGAAAACTTGCTGGCACGAATCTCGCTGAATACCCCGGGTTAATTTTCACCCGAGGAGCAAAGATGAATGCAATCGGCAGCATCGTTTCCCAGGCAGCCCGCCTGCTGGGCGACAAGGCGACGTCGGAGGTTGCCGGCAAGGGCAACTCGGAAAGCGCTTTCGAAAAGATCCTGAGCCGCATCGCCGGCAATTCAAGCGAAGAAACGGCAAAGACTGCCGCCAAGTCAGCTTCGGAGAAACTGACACCGCAGGGTCTGGCCGCCGTGCAGGCCCGCCTGAAGGCCATGGGCCAGGACGAACTGACCGCCGGCCAGGCCCAGGCACTGGAAGTGATCAGCCGCAACATCGCCCAGTACCAGGCCAATCAGGCCGCAGCATCGAGCAAGATCACCGCCGCCTGAGGCGTGCCGCACCCAAACAAAAAGCCACCGCATGCGGTGGCTTTTTTCATTACCGGCCGGCGATCAGACGCCGAGCCACTCCAGCAGCTTGCGCAGGCGGCTTTCCTCGGTGGTGATGAAGCCACTGATACCGACGCGCTTCAACACCTGGTTGCCGGCATCGGAGCCGCCCAGCTCGTTCAGCGCGCCCTGCATCCTGGCGATCTGGTCAGCCGTCACGCCCTGCGACGCAACCAGCGGCATGTACGGTTGCTGCTTCGATTGATGGATCACGCGGTGCCCGGAATTCAGCCACTGCTTGTAGGCGCCCGAATAAGAGGCAATGCCGCCGACATCGGTGATCTTGTTTTCGATCGAGAACGGAATGGCACCCTGCTCGCGCACATAGGTCACCGTTTCGCTATCGAGGATGATGCCCTGGTCGCGCAGTTCGGCACGGCAGAAGCGGGTCATGTAGGCATTCTTCTCGGGCATGATGAAGGTCTTGCCCTTGAGATCGGCCACCTTCTTCAGCGGCGAATCCTTGTGCACGATCAGCACGCACTGGCCATCCGGCTTGGCGGTGGCGACAAACTTGTACTGGTAGTCGCGCAGGCCGCGCGCCGGGTAGTCGGAAGGACGGGCGATGACCAGATCGTACTGGTTGTCCTTCATGCCCTTTTCCAGCGCCGAGAATTCGCGCACGAAGACAACCTTCACTTCGCCGCCGATGGCCTTGCCGAGCACGTCGGCCAGCGGCTGGTACTTGCTGCGCGCGGCCTCGGCATCGATACCGCCGGAGGTGCCTTCGCTGACGGCGAGGCTCAGTTGCTTCTTGGCATTGGGTTGGGCCTCGACCGCGGAAGCCAGCAAGGCAAGCGTGATCAGGCTGAGGGAATAGATATTGCGCATGGCAAGTTTCTCCTGGGACGTTTAAATATCACTTAAGCATCAGATTATTAATTTCTGATTTTCGCCGACAGAATAAACCAGGGCCGCATAATTACGGTTTTACATTTGATATTTTCATGAAATTTTTTCGAGTAATTCGCCCGTTTATAACAAATTCAATATCGTGAAATTGCTTGAACGATTGCAGTTGGCGGCCCGCCCCGGTCTAATGTCGCTTTTCGTCTCACGCACCCTGTCGCCTTGCCAGATTCCATGAGTTTTCCCGCTTCGCCACGCATCCTGAGTCTCATCCCGCCGATGACGCAGCTCAACGTGCCCTACCCGTCCACGGCCTACCTGACGGGTTTCCTGCGTTCGCGCGGCTTCGTGGCGGAGCAGCGCGACCTGGCGCTGGCCCTGGTGCTGGAACTTTTCTCGCCCACGGGGCTGGACGCCATCCGCGCCTGTGCCGAAGCCATGCCGGGCAAGAAGCGGCCTTCCACGGTGCGCGGCTTCCTGAACCGCTTCGACCACTACCGCTCCACAGTTGGCCC
>JAYRUZ010000014.1:0-18350 GCA_041918795.1 Azonexus sp.
CGCTGGCCGAGGCAGGGGCCGACGTGGTCGTGCTTGGCTGCACGCATTACCCCTGGGTGCGCGAGGGCATCTCCCGCCGCATGCCGGCGGGGACCACGCTGCTCGACACCGGCGAGGCGGTGGCCCGCCAGCTCGAACGCCTGCTCGCCGCGGGCAACCTGCTCGGCGGCGGGCATGGACGGCTGGCCGTGCATACCAGCGGGGCGCCGCAACAGGTAACTGCTACGGTGCACCGGCTGTGGGGCGAAAAATTGCCGGTCGAACATTGGGAACCCTGACATGAGCCAAACGCAGAAACCCCTGGCCGGCCTCAAGGTGGTCGAGCTCGGCACCCTGATCGCCGGGCCGTTCTGCACGCGCATCCTGGCCGAATTCGGTGCCGAGGTGATCAAGGTCGAAGCGCCGGACGGCGGCGACCCGTTGCGCAAGTGGCGCAAGCTGTACGAAGGCACCTCGCTGTGGTGGTACGTGCAGGCGCGCAACAAGAAATCGGTGACGGCCAACCTGAAGCACCCGGAAGGGTTGAAGTTCGTCCGCGAACTGATCGCCCAGGCCGACATCCTGGTCGAGAACTTCCGTCCCGGCGTCCTGGAGAAGCTGGGGCTGAGTTGGGAAATCCTGAAAGCCGACAACCCCGGCCTGGTCATGGTCCGCCTCTCCGGTTTCGGCCAGAGCGGGCCGTACAAGGAGCAGCCGGGCTTCGGCGCGGTCGGCGAGTCGATGGGCGGCCTGCGCTACATCACCGGCTTCCCGGACCGGCCACCGGTGCGCACCGGCATCTCCATCGGTGATTCCATCGCCGCACTGTGGGCCGCCATCGGTGCGCTGATGGCCTTACGTCACCGCGAGGTCAATGGCGGGCAGGGGCAGGTGGTCGACGTGGCCTTGTACGAGGCGGTGTTCGCCATGATGGAATCGATGGTGCCGGAATTCGACGTCTTCGGCTTCGTGCGCGAGCGTACCGGCAACATCATGCCCGGCATCACGCCGTCCAATACGCATACCACGCGTGATGGCAAACACGTCACCATCGGCGCCAACGGCGACGCCATCTTCAAGCGCTTCATGCTGGCCATCGGTCGCGACGATCTGGCCAACGATCCGGGGCTCGCCGACAACGCCGGGCGCGATGCGCGACGCGACGAAATCTACGCCCTGATCGACGGCTGGTGTGCGGCACACGACGAAGCCGATGTCCTCGCCATGCTGGCCAAGGCCGAGGTGCCGTCATCGCGCGTCTATTCGATCACCGACATGTTCGCCGACCCGCAATTCATTGCCCGCCAGATGTTCGCAAGCGGCCAGTTGCCGGACGGCAAGTCGTTCAGGATGCCCGGTATCGTGCCCAAGCTATCGGCGACACCGGGTGGAACGGAATGGCTGGGGCCCGCTCTGGGCGAGCACACCGAAGCGGTGTTGCGGGAGTTGGGCTACAGCAGCGAGGCCATTGCCAGCCTGCGCAACGCGGGCGCCGTCTAATCTAAAGGCGTAGAGGCGAGCCTCAGTGTTGTCCGGATATTGACTCGGCATATTCGTGCCCTCAGAATGCCCCTTTGTCATCAGGGGCGGCGTCATGCAAAACGAAGGCTTCACCGTCGGCATGCTCGTCGCCTTCCAGATGTTCGCCGGCCGCATGAGCCAACCCATGCTCCGCCTGGTCGGGCTATGGCAGGAATTCCAGCAAGCCAACATCGCCGTCAAACGCCTGGGCGACATTCTCGACATGCCGCAAGAGCCGCATACCCTGACCCCCACCCGAGAGAACAACGGCCCCGGCAGGATCGAACTCAACCATCTCGCCTTTCGATATTCCGAACACCACCCCTGGCTCTACAAAAACCTCAGCCTGACCCTCAAGCCCGGCCACCTCACCGTGCTGATGGGCCCCAGCGGCTGCGGCAAGAGCACCCTGGCCAAACTGCTGCTCGGCTTCTACCAACCCAACGAAGGCCAGATCAACCTGGACGGCAAAGACATCCGCCACCTGGCCGCCAACAAGTTGCGCGCCACCTTCGGCGTCGTCCCCCAGGAAACCGTACTCTTCGCCGGCACCCTCTACGATGCCCAACGGAAATCCCCTTGGGGGACAATCTGGTCATGGCCCATCCCCATGCCAGCTTCGAGGACGTCATCCAGGCCTGCAAGGCGGCGGAAATCCACGAAATCATCGAGAAACTGCCCAATGGCTATCAGACCGAGATTGGCGAACGTGGGACTGGGCTATCGGGTGGGCAGCGGCAACGCATTGCCATTGCCCGAGCGCTGCTGAAGCGCCCCAAGATTCTGATCTTCGATGAGGCCGTGTCCAACCTCGATCAACACACGGCGGAGCACTTTGCCCGGACGATCAACAAGCTGAAGGGAAAGGTGACGATGCTGTTCATCACGAACCAGATTCCCAAGGGCTTGCAGGTGGACGATGTGGTGGAACTGGCCAGTACGGCGACACGGCAGATGGAAGTGTTGCAGGAGGGCGGGTGAGATGTTGGGGAAGAGTTTCAAAGGGCAATCTCGGCGAATTGGGGGGCGCATGGACGGAACGATGGCACTGCTGCGGTGCACGGGCCAAAAACGGCAAAAACCGGAATCGGGCGTGGCGATGAATCAAACACATTGGAAGGATGCGGCATGAAACTCAATTTCAAGATCGTCCTGTTGGCGATGTCGCTTGCTGTCGGCAATGCCGCCATGGCAGACACCTCAAATGCGGCCGGCAAGGAACGACTTGCCAAAGCGGAAGCGCTGTTCAAGGAGCGCTGCCAGACCGCCGGAGAAAAGATCTACCGCACAGCGGACAAGGTGGAGGGCATCTTCCTGATGAAGCTGCGGCCCAAGGACATCAACTACGGGGATCAGTACAAGCTAGATGATCCGTATGGGCGTGATTTAGGGGGGGAGGGGTATATCGAGAGCTTTGTGCGAGGGAGTTTTCAAGCCAGCACAAGCGGTACGCCAGCACCTGGCTCTCCTCCCCGTCTTGGCTACCGCTACGTCGAAGCCGTAGACCCGCAAGACGGCAAGCGCTACCGGTACACCGGAGCCGTTCGTGAGGTCACTCGAATCTCCAGCCCCTTGATCGGCGGCGATGGCAAACCTTTCAAGACAACGGCCTTCGTCCTCGATAAAACCCCCGCCACCGGGCCGCAACTGCGCTACGGCGTGACCTACGACGACATCTCCACCCGCGAGGACCGCGACTACTGGGTTGCTGGCAGTTCGCTCAAGGTCATCGACCTTAAGACCAATGAAGTGATGGCCGAACGCATCGGCTACATGATGGACCGGGGACAGGGCAGTACGGCAGGGGGGCGCTCACCTTGGTTGTTGGCGGCAAACAATGCATGCCCGAGTTTTTTCAGAAATCCCAATTTGCCTCCTAATGGACACGGTTCACGAGCCCAAGCACGCCAATCAGCGGATTTCGTTGAGAAAGTATTGAAGCCAATTCAGGAGAACTGAGATGACTACACCCACCATTACCGATTACCTGAAGTATGCCAACCTGCAAATGGCTGCCGAAGCATTTTTATACGATGAAGTGACACAACAGCCAGTTTCCGGCAAATATTTAATCGATGCCCTCAAAACCGGCAACAACCACGCCCTCCGCTTCACCGAGACCGAAGCCCAAGCTTTCGCCGACCAATGAACCAAAGGGGTCAGAGACATTTAGTTTTCTGAGCCGATAGATATGCCCCGCCGCCCCCGCGTACTTCTCGCCGATTACCCGCTACACATTGTCCAGCGCGGCATCAACCGCGAGCCGTGCTTTTTCACCGATGAGGACTACCACTGCTACCTTCATTGGCTGGAGGAGTCGGCTCGCGCTTGCGGCTGTGCTGTACATGCCTACGTGCTGATGACCAACCATGTTCATCTGCTGCTGACGCCGCAGGAAACCGGCGCGCCGTCACGGCTGATGCAATCCCTGGGCCGGCGTTACGTGCAATACGCCAACCGTTTCTATCGGCGCACCGGTAGCCTCTGGGAAGGGCGATTCAAATCCAGTGTGGTGCAGGCGGAAGATTATATGCTGGCCTGCCAGCGTTACATCGAACTCAACCCGGTGCGTGCCGGGATGGTCAATGATCCCGGCCAATACCGCTGGTCCAGCTATCGGGCCAACGGCTTGGCGCAAAGCGATGCCCGGCTAACGCCTCATCCGCTTTATCTCGCCATGGGCGGCGACCCCATCGCGCGCGGCCAGGCTTATCGTGCGCTCTTTCGTCCCGAACTCGATGCCGAAGCGGCCGCTGACATTGGAGAGGCGCTACGACTGGGCATGCCGCTGGGCCATGGGCGCTTTGCCGAGACGATCTGTGCCCAGTTGGGAATTCGCTTCAACTCAGGAAAGCGGGGACGACCAATGGCGAAAGACGACGAATTGCCGAAGCGCCTGGAGACTCAACAAGATTTTGGCTTTTGAGTTGGCGGCGGTTTGATGCCTGGCTTGGCAGACCTTGGCGAACCACTGCCTCCATCGTGGGGTGAAGGGGTATCTGCGGTGCACCGGCCCAAAAAGGCAAAAACCCGGCCTTGTCTGCAAAGCCGGGTGATGGGACTGGGGCTGTTGAGGTGAGCGCCGGTTGAGCCGGCGCTCCGTGTGCCCGATCAGACGCGGAAGCGGCCGATCATCGCCTTCAGGTTGCTGGCGATCTTTTCCAGTTCGTGGGCGTTTTCTGCAGTACCACGGATGGTGGCCGTGGTCTCTTCGACCATGTTGGCGATCTGCTCGACGCGCTGGGCGATGGAGGTGCTGGCGGCGCTTTGTTCCTGCGTCGCATCGGCCACCTCGCCGACGCGTTCGAGGGTGCGGCGGGCGCCTTCCTCGATGGCGCGCAGCGATTCGGAGGCGGACGCGGCCAGCTGAACGCCTTGCTCCACTTCCGGCAATGCCGTTCCCATGGCTTCGACGGCGCCGACGGTGTCGGCCTGGATGCCGGTGATCATCTGCTCGATTTCGGTCGTGGCCAGCGAGGTGCGCTCGGCCAGCTTGCGCACTTCGTCGGCTACCACCGCGAAGCCGCGCCCCTGTTCGCCGGCGCGGGCCGCTTCGATGGCGGCATTGAGGGCGAGCAGGTTGGTCTGGCCGGCGATGTCCTTGATCACGTTGGCGATCGAGGAAATCTGGTTGGCCCGTTCTTCCAGCGCGCGGATGCGCTCGGAGGCGTCGGTCACGGTGGAGGAAATCTGCTGGATCGCCTGCGCAGCCTGTTCGACGCGGCCGGCGCCCTGGCCGGATAGCTGCACTGCGTCGCTGGAGTCGCGCGAGGTTTCGCGGGCGCTGTCGGAGATGTGATTGGAGCTGACGGTCAGTTGCTCGATGGCGGCCGCCATGGCCGAAGTGGCGTCGGCCTGGTGTTCGGCCGCCTTGGCGACTTCATCGGAGGCGGTGGCGATCTGTTCGGCGTTCGACACCAGCTGGTTGGCGTCCCGGTGAATTTCGCCGACCATCTGGCGCAGCGAGGTCACCATGCCGCCGAGGGCGTTGAGCAGGCTGCCTTGCGGGGTGTTGCCGACGTCGGCAGTGAGATCGCCGGCGGCAACGCGTTGCATGATTTCGGTGGCCAGCTTGGGTTCGCCGCCGAGTTGCTTGATGACGCTGTTGCTGACCATCCAGCCGAAAACGATCAGGATGACCAGCAGGGCGATGGAAATGCCGCCGAGCAGCATGGCGTTCTTGCGGTATTCGGTATCGACGTCGTCGATGTAGATGCCGGTGCCCAACATCCAGTTCCACGGTGTGAACAGCTTGGCATAGGAGAGCTTGGGCTCGGCAGTCTGCTGCCCCGCGCGGGGGAACCAGTAGTCGACAAAGCCGCCACCGGCCTGGGCGGCCGCGATCAATTCCTTGATCAGCAGTTTGCCGTTGCTGTCCTTGAGGTCAAGCTTGGTTTGTCCCTCCATGGCCGGGTTGCCGCCATGCAGGTAGTAGGTGCCCGAGGTGTCGGTACCGAAGAAGTAGTCGTCCTTGCCGTAGCGCAGGCCGCGCAGCGCGTTGCGGGCCGCCAGCTTGGCGTCAGCCTCGGAGAGCTTGCCGTCGGCCGCCAGTTTGTGGTGATAGGCCAGGATACCCATGCCGACTTCGACGACATTTTGTGTCGTTGCCTTGCGGTCCTCCAGCATGCTGCCTTTGAGCTGGAATAGCGCAGAAAAGCAAAGAACCAGCAAACCGACCAGAGTCAGTGCCACCAGTATCTGCATACGCGTGGCCACGCGCAGATTGGTCAATGCGTTCATCACAAGCCCTCCCTAATTGGCTGGCATGCAGCCTTGTTAGCTACAAAAAATATACATCTTGTTATTTTATTTAAAAAAAATCAAAAAATGTTTGTATTTTTGTATTTTCTGGCAAGTTCTCTTTTACCTTAGGCGGAAACGCACCGGCAGCACTGCTTCGCGCGGGGCGTCGGAGAGGGACGAACGCAGGGAACGGACAGCGCGCAGCGCCGCGGCATCGAGCAGGGGATAGCCGCTGCTTTGTTCGACACGGGCGGCGACGACGGTACCGGATTCGTCGACGACGATCAGGATGAGCACCTCGCCTTGTTGTCCCTGGGCGATGGCTTCGGCCGGATAGAACTGGCCGGCGGCATCAAGCTGTTTCAGGTGCTGGCGGACGACCTCGGTCCACGGACGCGCCTTGCTGGGTTGCGGGCGAGCGGCTTTTGGGGGCGGCGGTGGAGGCGGTTCGCGGTGCGGCTTGGGTTGTTCCGGCATGGTCAGCGGCAGATCGGCCGGCGGCGGCTTGGGCGCCGGCGGGCGCAATTCGGCGATGATCGGTGCTGCGGTGGACGGGCGTTTTTTGGCAAAATCCGGCAGCGACACGAAGGGCAAGGCGTGCAGGAGCAGCGACAGCAGCACGGCGACGCCGAGCCGACGGGTGCGGCGGGTCATGAGAGAATGCACGGATTGCAAATTGGCGGGTAAGTCGATGAAACGGATGGTGAAACAGCGGGTGGCGGCAATGATAATCGGTATGACCCTGGTTTTGCCGGGCCTGGCCGCAGAAAACGACAAGGCGAGCCCACCGCCTTCGCCGATCACCTTCGCCAACAGCATTGAACTGGGTGATGTCGGGCAGGCGACGGCTTGGCTGGATGCCGGACTGTCGCCCAATTTTCTCGGCGGGCGGATCGGCAACGGGCTGATGATCGGCGCCTGGGAAGGCAATCTTGAGATGATGCGCCTGTTCATCTCGCGCGGGGCCGACATCAATGCCGTCAATGCCAACGGCGAAACGGCGCTGGCCCTGGCTGCCTGGCGCGGCAAGAAGGAAGCGGTAGCCTGGCTGATCGAGCGCGGCGCGCGCATCAATCCCAAGGGGCGCCAGTGGTCGGCGCTGCATTACGCCGCCTTCAACGGCCATGGCGAACTGGTCGACTACCTGCTCGAGCAGGGCGCCGATATCAATGCGCGCAGCACCAACGGGTCGAGCGTGCTGATGATGGCGGTGTACGAAGGCAAGGCCGACATTGCCCGCAAATTGATCGAGAAGGGGGCCGACCGTACGCTCAAGAACGACTGGGACGACGGTGCGCTGGAATGGGCCATGCGCTACAACCATCTCAACATCGCCCGCATGGTCAGCAACCCGGAAGAATTCAACATCGCGATCAGCCAGCCCAAGGAAAAGTGGGGCGAGCCGAGTCGTTCCCTGCGCATGTCGAAGGAGCTGGAAACCCTGCTCGAAATGCGTGAAAAACTGGTCGAACGCGGCATGGCGACGGAGACCATCGACAAGCGGATCGCCGCCGAGCGGGTGCGCATCATGCGTACCGAAATGGACCGTCCGGCACCGGCGCGGGCGGCCAGCCTGGAGATCACGGCCAGCCGCGACAAGCCGCAGCAGCAATCGGCCAACGTGGTCTACGATGGCCAGGGCAAGGCGGTCGGCTACAAGGTGCCGCCGGCGACCTTCACCGGCAAGCCGAGGATGCCGCTGAAGGTGCCGGTCAAAAACTACTGATCGAGCGGCCGGTCGCGCACTTCCGGCAGGAAGAAGAAGCCGACGACGCTGGCCAGGATCAGCAGCGCCGTTGGATACCACAGGCCGGCTAGCGGGCTGGCGAATTGCACGCCCAGCCAGGTCACCATGAACGGCGACATGCCGCCGATCCAGCCGGCCGACAGGTTATGCGGCAGGGCGACGGCGGTGTAGCGCGTGCGCGCCGGGAAAAGCTCAGGCAGCGTTGCCGTCTGCGGCCCGGTGATGCAGGCGAGCGGCACGACCAGAACGAGCAGCAGCAAGGTCAGCATGGTCGTGTCGGGCGTCGGCAGGGTGCCGTAATGCAGCAGGCCCTGAAAAACCGGGAAAATGGCCAGTGCACCGCAGACAAGGCCGGTGAGCAGGACCGGGCGGCGGCCGATGCGGTCGGACAGCCAGCCGCAGAACAGCGTGGCCGGGAAAAGCGCCAGGGTCGACATCATGACCAGCGAACTGGCCTGGGCTGCCGGCAGTTTGACGACGGTTTTCAGGAAGACGTTGGTGTACACCTGGGCCGAAAAGAAGATCAGCGAGCCGCCGGCCGAGATGCAGAAAAAGAGCAGGCCCATGCGGCCGAGCGTCTGTTTGTCGCGCAGGCAGTCGCGCAGCGGTGCCTTGGTCAGGCCATTCTTCTCGCGCAGCTGGTGAAAAATCGGCGATTCATGCAGGTTCAGGCGGCTCTTGATCGAGATGGCGAGCAAGACGGCGGAGAGCAGGAAGGGAATGCGCCAGCCCCAGGTCTTGAAGTCGGCATCGTCGAGAAAGTGCTGGAGGACGACGATCTGCAGCGTCGAAGCCATCATGCCGAGCGGCCCCATCAGTTGCAGCACGCTGGTGTACAGACCGCGCCGGCCTTCCGGGGCGTGTTCGGTCAGGTACACCGAAGCACCGCCGATTTCGCCGCCGACCGACAGGCCTTGCAGCATGCGGAGCAGAAGGAGCAGGGCGGGGGCGAGCAGGCCGACCTGCTCGTAGGTCGGCAGCAGGCCGACGCCGACGGTGGCGACGCCCATCAGCACGATGGTGACGAGGAAAATGGTGCGTCGCCCGTGGCGGTCGCCGAGCGAGCCGAAGATGGCGGCGCCAAGCGGCCGGACGATCATGCCGACACCGAAAGTGCCGAGGCTGGCGAGCAGCGCCGCAACGGGGTCGTCGGAGGGGAAGAAGAGCACGCTGAAATAGGTGGCCAGCGAAGCGAAGGTCAGGAAGTCGTACCACTCGAGGAAGGTGCCGAAACAGGCGGCGACGGCGACTTTCTTCTGGATCTGGGAGGTGGGCGGGCTGGCGGTCATGGCAACGGCTGGCTGGAAAAACCCGGATTATCGCCGGTACACCGCAGCAGGCCAATTGCCAAGCATCGATGCCTGATGCAAACTGCTTGGAATATTCAACGGGGGATGACGATGTTGTACGTGGCGCGAGACAAGGAAGGCCGGATTCGTGAGATGCATCCTGCGCCGCATGGCGATGCGCAGGAGGAATTGTCCCCCGACAATCCCGAGGTGCTGGAGTACATCAACGAGCACTGGCGCCAGAACGAGATGCTTAAGCTCGACCTCGATTTTATCCGCGTCATCGAGGATCTGATCGAACTGCTGATCGCCAAGAAGGTGATTCTCATCACCGACCTGCCGCCGCAGATCCAGGAAAAACTGATGCGCCGGAAGATCGCCCGCCAGCAGATTTCGTTCGAAGAGAGCGTCGGCATGCAGGGCGACGACATCATCCCGATCTAGGCTCCTGGAGCCCTGCCGCCGGGTGGGGCGACGTTCGATTTTCGCCCGGCAAATCTGAGTTGGCGCAGCCGGCTTCAGGCCCCTGCGCTCATCACCGCCTTGACCAACTCGGCCAGCGTGCGTACCCCCATCTTTTCCATGACCCGGGCGCGGTGCGCTTCGACGGTCTTCATGCTGATGTTCAGTTCGTCGGCGATCTGCTTGTTCAGCTTGCCGGTGACGACCAGGTCGAGCACCTCGCGCTCGCGCTGGGTCAGTTGATCCAGCCGGTGAGTGATGGCGCCGTCGCGCTCGCGGCGAGCCGCCAGCTGGTTGTCCAGCTCAAGGGCACGCTGGATGCGGCCAAGCAGGTCGGCGTTGTGGAAGGGCTTCTCGATGAAGTCGCAGGCGCCGCGTTGCAGGGCGGAAACGGCCATCGGCACGTCGCCGTGGCCGGTGACGAAGATGATCGGCAGCGTCGAGCCCAGCATATCGAGCCTTTCGTGCAATTCGAGGCCGCTCATCTCGGGCATCCGTACATCGAGCACCAGGCAGCCGCGCATGCCGTCGTGGCGGGCCTGCAGGTAGCTTTCGGCCGAGTCGAAGCAGGTCACGCGATAGCCTTCGCCCTCCAGCAGCCAGGTCATCGAGTCGCGCATGGCTTCGTCGTCGTCGACGACATAGATCGTTTGCATCAGGTCACTCATCTTTTTCCTCGAGCGGAACCGTGAAGTGGAAGACCGTGCCACCCTCCCGGCGCGGTTCGACCCAGAGGCGGCCCTGGTGGAACTCGACGATGGAGCGGCAGATGGCCAGGCCGATGCCCATGCCTTCCGGCTTCGTGGTGTAGAACGGTGCAAAGATACGTTCGATATCCCCTTCTGCCAAGCCGTGGCCCTGGTCGGCGATGCTGATCTGCAGCATGCGCTCGTCGGCCGGTTGGGCCGCGATGCTCAGCCGGCGGCGATCGAAGGGCATGTCGTCCATGGCCTCGATGCCGTTGCGTACCAGGTTGAGCAGCACCTGCTCGATCATGATGCGATCGACCACGATGCGCGGCAGGTCGTCCGGCAGATCGACGACGATCTGCGTACCGGTGCGTTGCGCCTCGATGTCGGCGAAGGCGCGGGTCTCGTCCACCAGATCGGCCAGTGAAACCGGCTGGCGATTCGGCTCGCCTTTCTTCACCATGTCGCGCATGCGGCGGATGATCTTGCCGGCCCGCTCGGCCTGGTCGGAGGCCTTCTGCATGGCACCGAGCAGGTCGTCCAGGCGATAGCTGCCGGACTGCATGCGCTTGACGCAACCGGCGCAGTAATTGGCAATGGCCGACAGCGGCTGGTTCAGTTCATGGGCCAGCGAGCTGGCCATCTCGCCCATGGTGATCAGGCGCGAGGTTTGCTCAAGGCGCTTCTGCTGCTGCAGGTTCACTTCCTCGATATGCTTGCGGTCGGTGATGTCGGCGGCGATCTGGACGCGCACGGTGCGGCCGTCCACCCAGCGGATGGCCCGCTCGTGGAGGTGGTACCAGTGGCCGGACAGGGCGTGCTGGATTTCGCCGTCGAACAGCTCGCAAGGCAGTTGCTCGGCGCTCAAGGTCGCCGGGTCGAAATGCAGCCATTCGTTGGCCGGCCGGCAGGCAGCGGTGACCTGCGCCGAATTCTTGCCGACCGCATCGAAGCCGAAGATGTTCTGGAAGGCGCGGTTGGCAAAGAGGATCTCGCCGGTCTGCACATCGGCCACATGCACCGGTGAGTCGAGGCCGTCGATCACCGTCGTGAAGCGTTCGTGGGCGCGCTCCAGTTCGACGCGCACGCGCTTTGGCTCGGTAATGTCGTTCATCGATGCCATCCAGCCGATCTGATGGCCGTCGGTGGTATCGATCAGCGGCGAGAAATAGAGGCGGACATCGAAGCGTTCGCCGCTCTTGCGCATGATGCGCATCTCGAAGCCGCTGGCCGGGGCCTGGCCGCTCAGGGCCTGCCGGATGTTGTTGTCCAGACGGTCGAATTCCTCGGGTGGCCAGTAGGGGTAGGGTGGCCGGATGCCGACCAGTTCGGACTCGTCGAAGCCGGTCATCCGGCAGAAGGCGGCATTGACGAAGGTGATGCGGCCTTCCAGGTCGATGGCGCGCAGGCCGGTGATCATCGATTGCGACATGGCCTGGCGGAAGGCATAGGCGGCGCGCAGCTTCTCCTCGGTGTCGGCCCGGTGCTGCGAATGGCGGCGCAGCTGGACCAGGGTAATCGAGGCGATCAGGGTCAGCACGATGATCAGCGTGGCCGGCACGAACTGCAGCCAGGTGCCGCCGCCGCGGTAGGCGACCAGGTTCAGGCCGAGCTGGTTGTTCGGGAAATCGAGATTGATCGCGCCGGAGATGCGCTTGTCGGTCGGCTTGATCGAGGAGTTGCCATAGACCTCGCGATTCTGGCTGTCGACGATGCTGACGCTGTAGCGCGTGGTGAACAGTGTCGGCAGGCTGGCGCGCAGCAGCGTTTCCAGCGACTGGATGGCGACGAAGGCGCCGAGGTCGGCGCTGCCGCGCTGCACCGGCTGAATGATGTCGTGCAGCGGCTTCTGGAAGACGTCCGGATAGTCGCCGGAGACGCTTTCGTGGCGTACGCGCAGGGCTTCCTGCAGTGCATCGAGGCGATTGCCGGCCAATTGCTCGCCGACGAAGGTGATGTTCGATTCGTTCGGCGCCACCCACTCGACCTTGCCATCGGTATCGACCCAGACGATGGCGAGGATTTCCGGCGCTTCCCGCACGTAGCGCGAAGCGCGGACCTGGAAGGATTCGTAGGTGAGCTGCTTGAATTCCTGCTCGCGGCCCAGTTCGCTCAAAAAATCGACATGAGCGTGCAGGCGGCTTTCGATGGTGCGCTCGGCCCAGTGCATGTCGCCCTCGAGGGCCGAGCGCAGCGTGTCATGCTCGCGCCATTGCAACAGGCCGGTAAGGATCAGCATGGCCACGGCAAAAATGCCGATGGCAACATAGGGGGCAAGCCAGAGCCAGGCTTGTTTCGGCGAAGGTGCGGGGGGGCGGAGAAACATGCCTCAATTCTTTGCCTGGCAAGGCATAACGGCCATTGGTAGTTACCCTAAGACTGGTCGGGTCTTTTGCCGTCAGCCTTGGGGTGATATTCAAAAAATACCGGTTCTTGTCGCGATGAAAGGCAGCAGGAAAGCGGTCAGCGCACCGTTCAGGCCCATGGCCAGCGCCGCGAAGGCGCCGCTCTGTTCGTTCACCTGGAAAGCGCGGGCGGTACCGATGCCGTGCGAGGCGATGCCGATGGCGAAGCCGCGGATGGCCGGGTCACGCACCTTCATGAAATCGAACACGTAGCGCGCGCCGACTGCGCCAAGGATGCCGGTAACGATGACCAGCACGGCGGTCAGCGACGGGATGCCGCCGATGCGTTCGGCCACGCCCATGGCGATCGGCGTGGTCACCGACTTGGGAGCGAGGGAGAGTTGTGTCGGCTGGCTGGCGCCGAAGGCGCGGGCAACGAACACGGCCGACAGGATGGCGGTGGCGCTGCCGCCGACCAGGCCGATGATCAGCGGCCAGAACATGGCCTTGACCCGCTTCGCCTGCTGGTAGAGCGGAATGGCCAGCGCCACGGTAGCCGGCCCGAGCAGGAAATGGACGAACTGGGCGCCGGCGAAATAGGTTTCGTAGTGCGTGCCGGTGAGCAGCAGGAAGCTGACCAGCACGGTGACGGCGATCAGCACCGGGTTGGCCAGCGGGTGCGAACCGGAGCGGCGATAGAGGGCGAAGGCCAACTGGTAGGCGATCAGCGTCAGGGTCAGGCCGAGCAAGGGCGAGGCGGCGAGATACACCCAGAGTTGGTCGAGGCGCGGGGTCATGGCGTTTCTCCGGCGGTGGCCTGGCGGCACAGGCGCATCAGCAGCGCTGTGATGGCGAGCGTGGCGAAGGTGCTGATCAGCAGCGAGAGCAGCAGCGGTAGCCATTCGTCGGCGACACGGTGCAGATGCACCATGATGCCGGTGCCGGCCGGCACGAAGAGCAGCGACAGGTGTTGCAGCAGGGTCGAGCCGGTGTGTTGCAGTTCCTTATCCGGGCCGCCACGCAGAACGAGCGTGATGAACATCAGGACCATGCCGATCACCGGGCCGGGCACGGGCAGGTCCAGCCCGCGGGCGATCACTTCGCCGATCAGCTGGAAAACGAGCAGTTGGGTCAGGGCGGATAGCATCATGCGCTCCTCGATCAATGAGGAGGGCAGTTTATTACGCCGGACCGGTAATCAATAGACCGCTTTTTGTCGATTTATCTTTGACAAAAAGTAATCAATCGTGTGCACTAGCGGACGGCAACTGACTTAGCGATCTTCTGGCGCTTCATCCGCCTTGGCGGGTTTGGTGACCGCCGGTGCGCCCATCGTGAAGCCGATCAGCAGGAGCAGCATCAGGCTCAGGCTGATCGCGAAGACTTCGAAACTATCGAGCCCGATGCCCAAAGTGCCGGGCAGTACGAGCAGGCCGCAGGCGAAAAATTCGGTCCATTTGCTCCAGGTATCCATGGCTGTAACTCCTGTCATCAATCCGACAAATTTTCTTTGTTGTGATTGTTGCGGTGCACAAAACGTGCCTGCGGCAGACAGGGGATTGGACCGTCAACCGACCAGAATGTGCCCGGCCGTACGCAGGGCGATGCCGACGCAGGCGCCGAGCGCCGCCGGCTTCCAGACATTGGCGACGCGGCGGCCGGCCGAGATGAGCACGGCGACGCCGGGCAGGTCGAAGGGCGAGATCAGGAAACCGGCGCTGGCGTTGAGCAGGGATTCGCTCATCTGGCCGGCACGCCGCATGTCGTCGACCACGCCCATCATCGCCGTGCCGCCGGCCAGATATTTGGTCAGCGTCGGCAGGATCAGGCCGGGGTCGATCGAGAGCAGCACCAGAATGGGCGTCAGCAGGCGGGTGACGAGGTCGATTGCACCAAATTGGCGCAAGGCGGTGACGACGACCAGCGACAGTACCAGCATCGGGATGGCGCCGACGGCGATCTTGAATGCTTCGGCGCCGGCCCGGTTGATCACGTCGAGCACGCCTTTGGCCGATTCGGCCACCGGGTGATGCAGGGTTTCGTCCAGCGTCTGCTCCGCAGCGGATAGCTGGCGGCCGAACAGGTAGTAAGTGGCCGCTGCTGCGGTGCACCCGCCTAAAACGGAAAAAACCAGCGTCGTGCCAAAGTGCAGGCCCATGGTCAGCATCGGGAAAGCAGCGTTGGCCTGGGCCATGGCGAAGACCATGGCCAGCGTGGCGGCGAGGTGGCGGTCGGAGGCGCCGCGTTGTTCCATCATGGTCAGCGTTGCCATCGGGGCGGCGAAGCTGACGAAATTGATCTGCAGCGCGGCGAAGACGCCCAGCCCGGTCAAGCCGAAGGGCCGCAGCACCGGCGTCAGCGCGGCGACCAGCCAATCGAGCGCGCCGCGCGCTTCGAGCAGGCGCATCAGCGACAGCATGACCACCATCACCGGCAGCAGGATGAACAGGGAAAGCTCCACCGCCGAGCGGCCGGCTTTCAGGATGATGTCGATCAGGATGTCCATGGTCGGTTTATCGAGGCTATAGGCAAATGGCAGGAACGCAGCGCCGGGGCGGCAGTCTACCCGGCAACAGGCGACAGCGTGTCGTCATTCGCCAAGGAGCGCAATCATGGATTTCCAGCATCACCACCTGCCGCACCTGTTCGCACAACTCGGCCTGGCCGCTGCGCCCGAGGCCATCGAGCGCTTCATCGCCAGCCACCGCCCGCTACCGCAAGCCATGCCGCTGGATCTGGCCCCCTTCTGGAGCCCGGCCCAGGCCGCCTTTCTGCGCGAGGAAATGCTGGAAGACGGCGATTGGGCGGAAGTGGTCGATGAGCTGAACCTGCGCCTGCACAGCTAGCCCGATCCGGTTTTTGCCCAAAATGGGTAGTGCACCGCAGCAGTCGTTTTCGACCTTGGCGGGTTTGTCCAAACGATGCCGCTTGATGACTACTCGATAATCGCCGTGATTCGATCCAGCAGTGATTCGAGCGGCGAGTTGTCGCTGTGGAAGCTGGCGATCATGGCTGCGTACATCTCGTCGCGGCCGACCTCGGCGAAATCGATGAAGTAGCCGGCTTGTTCCGCCAATTGAGCGCAGAAGGCGCGTTGGACTCGGCCATTGCCTTCGCGAAAGGGATGGGCTGCGTTGATTTCGCCCATGTAATAGGCGAGTCGTCGAATAACGCTTTCGGGAGCCAGGGTGAGTAGGAAGTTTTCCTGGGCGATTTTGCCAAGCTGCTGGCCGAGGTAGCTTTCGATCATGCCGCAGTTGCCAAAGCGGCTGCCGCCTTTGCTGATATCGACGGTGCGCAGTTGTCCGGCCCAGTCATAAACGTCCTGAAACAGATGCCGGTGAATTGCTTGCAGGTGAGGCAGATCGAACTTCCCGGCGATGGGGTGCTCGGCAAGTTCCAGCAGACGGATGGCTGTTGCGTCAGCCTCGAAAGCATCCAGCGCCGACTGCGTGTGCAGATCGGCTTTATTTTTCAATACATCAGAATCGGGATAGGTGTAGCTGTCAGACCCGTCGTAGCGCGACATGGCGGCTCATCACATCGGCAAGCAGTTGGTCGGTGGTGGTTTTGCCGGCGAAGCATGTGCGAAGCCCGGTAACGACGCTTTGGCTGGGCGTCAGTTGCTCGATGCGCAGCGATGCCAGAACATTCGCAACGGTTTTTTGTCGCTTGGCCGACTGGCTGATTTTTTTCATGGTGCGCTCCGCGATACCGATGGGCTGAGGTTGATTTTAGCATCCTGCTAACGCCAGTGCTCCTTTTTGGCGTAACAGCAGGCGACAGCGAGCGATGGAGGAGGCGTTAATTCCCAGAGATTTACAGCCTTGCTTTTTGCCCAAAACGGGCAGTGCACCGCAGCAGTCGTTTTCAGTCATAAAAAAACGCCGGGTTGCCCCGGCGTCAAGTCTCTCTCCACTTCGTATTTTTTAGGCCATCGCTTCGTACAGCGGCAGGGTCAGGAACTCCGGGTAGTCCGGGGTCAGCGACATGCGGTCGAAGATTTCGGCGGCCTGATCGTAGGTGGCGGTGTCTTCGCCCTGGGCGGTGACGGTGGCCTTCACCTTGGCCAGTTCTTCGGCGATCATCGGGCGGACCATTTCAACGGTAACCTTGCGGCCGTCGTCGAGGATACCCTTCGGCGAAACCACCCACTGCCAGACTTGCGAGCGGGAGATTTCGGCGGTGGCGGCGTCTTCCATCAGGTTGTGGATGGGCACGCAGCCGTTGCCGGCCAGCCAGCTGCCGAGGTAGTGAATGCCGACGTTGATGTTGTTGCGCAGGCCGGCTTCGGTGATCGGAGTGGTCGGGCGGAAGTCGAGCCACTGTTGCGGGCCGAATTTGCCTTCCACCTGCTTCTCGAACTGGTTCGGGCGGTCGCCCAGCACCTTGACGAATTCCTCCATGGCAATGGGTACCAGGCCCGGGTGCGCCACCCAGCCGCCGTCGAAGCCGTCGTTGGCGTCGCGGGTCTTGTCGTGGCGGATGCCGGCCAGGGCCTTTTCGTTGGCGACCGGGTCGTTCTTGATCGGGATCAGGGCCGACATGCCGCCCATGGCCGGGGCGCCGCGCTTGTGGCAGGCCTGCACCAGCGCCAGGGCATAGCCGCGCATGAACGGCACTTCCATGGTGATGGCGCCGCGCTGGGCCAGGCAGAAGTCCTTGTTCTTCTTGAACTTCTTGATGCACGAGAAGATGTAGTCCCAGCGACCGGCGTTCAGGCCGGCGGAGTGGTTGCGCAGTTCGTAGAGGATTTCTTCCATCTCGAAGGTGGCGAGGATGGTTTCGACCAGCACGGTGGCCTTGATGGTGCCCTGCGGCACGCCGCAGTGATCCTGGGCCATGACGAAGGCGTCGTTCCACAGACGGGCTTCGAGGTGGCTTTCCATCTTCGGCAGGTAATAGAACGGGCCGGCACCGCGGGCGATCTGTTCCTTGGCATTGTGGAAGAAGACCAGGCCGAAGTCGAACAGGCCGCCGGCCACGCGCTGGCCATCGACCAACACGTGCTTCTCGTCGAGGTGCCAGCCGCGCGGACGGATCTGCAGGGTGGCGATCTTGTCGTTCAGCTTGTATTCCTTGCCGGCTTCGTTCTTGAACGACAGCTCGCGGCGGATGGCCTTGTACAGGTTCACCTGGCCCTGGATCTGGTTTTCCCAGTTCGGGCTGTTGGAGTCCTCGAAGTCGGTCATGTAGGAGTCAGCGCCCGAGTTGAAGGCGTTGATGATCATCTTGGCTTCGACCGGGCCGGTGATTTCGACGCGACGGCATTGCAGGGCGGCCGGGATCGGGGCAACCTTCCAGTCGCCTTCGCGGATGTGCTTGGTTTCCGGCAGGAAGTCCGGCATTTCGCCGGCGTCGATGCGGGCTTGGCGCTCGACGCGGGCCTTGAGCAGTTCCTGGCGACGGCCTTCGAAGGCGCGGTGCAGCTTGGCGACGAGTTCCAGCGCCTCGGTGGTGAGGATGGATTCCCATTCGGGCTTCACGGGGGCGGTAATTTGCATACCGGCGGGCAGATTGAGGGCCATGCGGAACTCCTGAAAAAAGAAGGTTTCGGATACTGCGATGGGATGCA
>JAYRUZ010000015.1:0-18043 GCA_041918795.1 Azonexus sp.
ACCCTCTGCAGAGCAACTAAGCTTTACCTCTCGGATTGAGAAGTTGAATTCGATTGTCGCAAAGGGTAAAGCGTCCTAGCAACGGTGTTTTGCGGCTTTTGGCACACTGCGGCGCGAATTGTTGTGCCAATGCAACACTCTTCAGGCAAAAAGACGGGCGAGTTCAACCCCGGGATTTTCAGCGCGCATAAAAGCCTCGCCAACGAGGAAGGCGTTCACCTGGTGCGAACGCATCAGCACCACGTCGGCCGGCGCCAGGATGCCGCTTTCGGTGACGACGATTCGGTCGGCGGGGATACGCTCCAACAGGCCGAGCGTGGTGTCGAGGGTGACTTCAAAGGTGCGCAGATTGCGGTTATTGATACCGAGTAACGGCGTCTTGAGTTGCAAGGCGGCATCCAGCTCCTCGCCGTTATGCACCTCTACCAGCACCGCCATGCCATAAGCCATAGCCTGCGCTTCCAGAGTTTGCATTTCGGCCAGTGAAAGCGCCGCGGCAATCAACAGGATGCAATCGGCCCCCATCGCCCGCGCCTCGGCCACCTGGTACGCGTCAACCATGAAATCTTTGCGCAAAACCGGCAATGCGCAGGCGGCTCGCGCGGTTTGCAAATACTCCGGGCAGCCCTGGAAATATTGACGGTCAGTCAGCACGGACAGGCAGGCTGCACCATGCTGCTCGTAGCTGCGCGCAATGTCCACTGGTTGGAAATCGGGGCGGATGACACCCTTCGAGGGGCTGGCCTTCTTGATTTCGGCAATTACCGCCGGCTGGCCAGCGGCAATCTTGTTGCGGATGGCGCCGACAAAATCGCGCGGGGCGGCTTGGGCGACAGCCTCCGCCTCGACAGCTGCAAGCGGTTTCCTGGCCAAAGCCTCGGCCACCTCCTCGCGCTTGGTGGCGATGATCTTGTTGAGAATGTCGCTCACTTGCCCCCCAGACGCTGAGTGCATTGCACAAACTTATCGAGCTTGGCACGCGCTGCGCCACTGGCAATCGCTTCGCGCGCCTTGGCGATACCGTCGCCGATGCTGTCGGCAGCATTGGCAACGTACAGCGCCGCCCCTGCATTGAGGCAGACGATCTCGCGTGCCGCACCGGACTGATTGTCGAGCACGCCAAGCAACGTGGCCTTCGACTCCTCGGCACTGGAGACGCGCAGGTTGCGCAGCGATTGCATCTGCAGGCCAAAATCTTCGGGGTGAATCTCGTATTCGCGGATTTCACCGTCCTTCAGCTCGCCGACCATGGTGGCCGCACCGAGGGAAATTTCGTCGAGGCAATCCTTGCCGTGAACCACCAGAACGCGCTCGGCCCCCAGGCGCTGCATGACGCGCACCAGGATACCGACCAGGTCGGGGTGGAAAACGCCCATCAGGGTATTGGGTGCCCCAGCCGGGTTGGTCAGCGGGCCGAGGATGTTGAAAATGGTGCGCACGCCCATCTCACGGCGCACCGGCGCGACGTGCTTCATTGCGCTGTGATGGTTCGGAGCGAACATGAAGCCGAAGCCGGTTTCCGCGATGCAGGCGGCAACCTGCTCGGGCGACAGCATGATGTTGGCGCCAAGCGCTTCCAGCACATCGGCAGCGCCGGAACTGGAGGACACGCTGCGCCCGCCGTGCTTGGCCACCTTGCCGCCGGCCGCGGCGACCACGAAAGCCGCCGTCGAGGAAATATTGAAGCTGTGAGCCGCATCGCCACCGGTGCCGACAATATCGACGAAATGCTTGTCGTAGGGCACCTTGACCGGCGTCGCCAGCTCGCGCATGACGCTGGCGGCGGCAGCGATCTCGCCGATGGTTTCCTTCTTGACACGCAGACCGGTGATGATGGCGGCGATCATGACCGGCGACACCTCGCCGGACATGATCTGGCGCATCAGCGAGACCATTTCGTCATGGAAGATTTCACGATGCTCGATGACGCGCTGGAGCGCAGCTTGCGGGGTCATTTCTTGTGTTCCTCGAGGAAATTCTTCAAGAGCTCGTGACCGCACTCGGTCAGGATGGATTCGGGATGGAATTGCACCCCCTCGACGGCCAGCGTCTTGTGGCGCACCCCCATGATCTCGCCGTCTTCGGTCCAGGCGGTGATCTCCAGGCAATCCGGGCAGCTTGCGCGTTCGATGGCCAGCGAGTGGTAACGGGTGCAGGTCAGCGGATTGGGCAAGCCCTTGAACACGCCGACGTCCTTGTGGTGCACCGGGGAAACCTTGCCGTGCATCAGTTGCTGGGCGTGCACGATCTTGCCGCCAAAGGCTTCGCCGATCGACTGATGCCCGAGGCAAACGCCGAGCAGCGGAATCTTGCCGGAAAACTCCTTGATCGCTGCCAGCGAAACGCCTGCTTGCGCCGGTGCGCACGGTCCCGGCGAAATCACCAGGTAATCCGGCTTCATCTGGGCGATTTCGGCGAGCGTGATCGCATCGTTGCGGAAGACCTTGACCTCCTGCCCCAGTTCGCCGAAGTACTGGACAAGGTTGTAGGTAAAGCTGTCGTAGTTGTCGATCATCAGCAACATGCTGGCGATTCCTTGTTGTTGCGTAAGCCGGTGATTTTACATTAAAGCCCATGGCCACAGCCGGGCGAGGGGCTTTAATGTAAAATCCCGCCTTTACCGCCGGATCGAATCATGAACGCCGCCCATTCCCTGCCCCCGCACACGCTTTCCATCGTTGTTCCCGTCTATAACGAAGAGGACAACGTCGCGCCGCTGGTCAAGCGCGTCCATGAAGCCCTGACCGGCTACCAGCACCCGTGGGAACTGGTGCTGGTCGACGACGGCAGCAGCGACGCCACGGTGGATCGCGGCCTGCAATCGGCCAAGGAATACGGCCCGCACGTGCGCATCGTCGAGCTGACTCGCAATTTCAAGCAGACCGCCGCCATGCAGGCCGGCATCGACGCCGCTCGCGGCGACGTGATCGTGACCATGGACGGCGATTTGCAGAACGACCCAATCGACATCCCGCGCATGGTCGGCCGCCTGCTCAACGAGGACCTCGACCTCGTCGCCGGCTGGCGCAAGAACCGCCAGGACGGCCTCTTGCTGCGCAAGATCCCGTCCAAGATCGCCAACCGCCTGATCGCCCGCCTGACCGGCGTCAAGCTGCGCGACTACGGTTGCAGCCTGAAGGCCTACCGCGGCGACGTCATCAAGCGCGTCCGCCTGTACGGTGAAATGCACCGCTTCATCCCGGCCTGGATGGCCACGGTGACCACGCCGCGCCGCATCGCCGAGGAACCGACGACGCACCACCCGCGTACGGCCGGCGTTTCCAAGTATGGCATCTCGCGCACCTTCCGCGTCATCCTCGACCTGATCGCGGTGTACTTCTTCATGCGCTTCCGCGCCCGCCCCGGCCACTTCTTCGGCGGCATCGGCCTCGGCCTGACGGCGCTTTCCGGGCTCGTGCTCGGCTGGCTGGCCTGGGTCAAGTTCGTGCTCGACGAGCCGATCGGCGGCCGTCCGCTGCTCATCGTCGCCATCGGGGGCCTGATCGCCGGCGTGCACTTCATCACCACCGGCGTACTGTCGGAACTGCTCGCCCGCATTTACTACGAAACCGGCACCATCCGCTCCTACACGGCCCGCCCCGAGCCCGAACTGGCGGCCGACGAAGGCTGGCACAAGCCAGCCTGACCCCTGCTGCGGTGCACATCGCTCAAAGCCGGAAATTGCTGATCGCGCTGGCGGCCATCCTGGTCGCCTGGCGCTTCTGGGCCTTGCCGCAACTCGGCATCACGCTCTATGTCGACGAAGCGCAATACTGGACCTGGGCGCAGCATCTCGACTGGGGCTATTTTTCCAAGCCGCCCGGCATCGCCGCGCTGATCTGGCTGTCGACTCATCTGTTCGGCGACGGCCTGCTTGGCGTCAAGGCGCTCGGCATGTTGTGCTACCCGCTCGCCGCCATCGCCTGCTGGGGCATCGCCGCCCGACTGTACGACGAGCGCGTCGCCTTCTGGTCGGCGCTGGCCGTGCTCAGCGTGCCGATGTTCGCCTGGCTCGGCCTCTTCGTTTCCACCGACGCCCTGCTCACGCTGTGCTGGACCTCGGCACTGTGGGCCTATCTGCGCGCCGTCGATGAAGACCGCTGGGGCGACTGGCTGCTGCTCGGCCTGATCGGCGGCCTCGGCCTGCTGTCCAAATACACCATGGCGGCCTTCCTCGGCGCTGCCTTTCTGCACCTAATGTTCTTCCGCCGCGACCGGCTGGCTTCGGCCAAGCCTTGGGCCGCTGCCCTGCTCGCTCTGGCCATCCTGAGCCCGAACATCTGGTGGAACGTCACGCACGACTTCCCGACCCTGAAGCACACCGCCGACATCACGCTCAACCGCAAGGCGGGTGGCGGCCTGAAGGCACTGGGCGAATTCTGGGGCGCCCAGTGGGCGGCCTTCGGCCCCATCCTCGGCAGCGTTTTCGTCCTGCTCCTGCTGCGCATGCGCGAAAGCTGGAACGACCCACGCACCCGCCTGCTGCTCTGGTTCGCCCTGCCGCTGTGGGCCGTCGTTTCAGCGCAAGCCTTCAAGAGCACGGCGAACGCCAACTGGGCCGCGCCCGCTTTTGCGCCGGCGGCCATTGCCGTCGTCGCCTGGCTGCTCGCCCGCCAGCGCCAACGCCTGCTGGCCTGGGGCATTGCGCTCAATGTGGCGCTGGTCGGCCTGGCTTACCACTGGCCGCAACTGACTGCTGCGGTGCACGGGCAAAAAACGGCAAAAATGGACCCTTACCTGCGCGCCCGCGGCTGGGACGATCTCGGCCGCCAACTGACGCCGCTGCTGCAAGCCCATCCCGATGCCGTGCTGGTCGCCGACAACCGTACCCTGCTCGCCCACATGCTGTACGAACTGCGCGCCTTGCATCCGGCGGCCGCCAGCTGGAACCCGAGCGGCGAAGCGAGCGACCACTACAAGCTGACCACCGACCTGCGCCCCTATGTTGGAAAGGATGCCCTGCTGATCACCCAGGATGCACCGGGCGAGGACTTCAACCGCCGCTTCGCCCAGGTCGAGAAACTCGCCACCCTGAAAGCGCCGCTCGATGCCGAGCGGTCGCGCGACATGGATGTTTATCTGCTGCATGACTTCAAGGGCTACTGAACTGCGCATCGCGCTGATCGTCTTCGGCGTGCTCGCCGTGACCTTCGTCGCCTTCCCGCAGATCGACCTGTGGGCGAGCGGCCTGTTCTATCGCGGCGAGGGACAGTGGCTGTTCAACCGCGACGATTTGATCCTGCTCATTCCCTATCGCGGCCTGCCACGCATCGGCCAAGGCCTGCTGGTCGTTCTGCTCGCCCTGCTCCTGCTCAGTTTCGTCAAACGTTTCAACGGATTGCGCGCCCGCCGCGGCGTGGTCGGCTTTCTACTGGCTGGCGCCCTGCTCGGCCCGGTGCTACTGGTCGATGGCACGTTGAAGGAACACTCCGGGCGCACCCGTCCGGTCAATACCGAAAACTTCGGCAGCACCAGGCAATTCACGCCAGCCTTCATTCCGGCCGACCAATGCCAGCAGAACTGCTCCTTCGTCAGCGGCCATGTCGCTACGGCATCCTTCATCATGGCCTTCGGCTGGCTCGGCGCGCCGGCCATCCGGCGTCGCTGGCTGCTCGGCAGCATCGCCTTTGGCGGCTTGTTCGCCCTGGTCCGCATGTCACCCGGCGGCCACTTCCTGTCGGACTGCATCTTCGCCTGGTTCGCCACCTATTTCAGCCTGTGGCTGGCCGAATGGGCCTTCCGCCGGCTCGGCTGGCTACCCCGTTCAGGCGCTCAGTAAGCCGTATTTCTTCAGCTTGTCGTGCAAGGTCGTGCGCGCGATCTTCAAGGTTTCGGCTGTACGCGCGATGTTCCCCGACTGGCGGAACAACTCGTCTGAGATGAGCAGGCGCTCATAATTCTCGACCGCCTCGGTCAGCGACGGCGCCTCTGCCACCATGGCATTGCCCGGCGTGGAATGACCGACGCCCAGTACCCGACAATCGGCCGCGTTGTGCAGTTCGCGGATATTGCCCGGCCAGTCGTAAGCCATCAGGCGGCGCATTTCATCGGACCCAATGGTCGGCAGCGGGCGGTTGTAACGCTTGGCCGCCTGCAGCAGGAACGCGTCGTACAGCGCCGGAATGTCCTCGCGCCGTTCGCGCAGCGGCGGCAGATCGATGCGCACCACATTCAGACGATAGTAGAGATCGCCGCGAAACTTGCCCTGATCGGATAGAAGCTTGAGGTCGGCCTTGCTCGCCGCGATGACCCGGCACGACACCGGGATCAACTGATTGGAGCCAAGGCGTTCGACCATTCGCTCCTGTAAGACGCGCAGCAGCTTGATCTGCATGGCCAGCGGCATGGTTTCCACTTCATCGAGGAAAAGCGTGCCGCCGCTGGCGTACTCGACCTTGCCGATCCGCCGCTTCTGGGCGCCGGTGAAGGCCCCTGGCTCATGACCGAACAATTCGCTATCGAGCAGGGTTTCTGCCATGCCGCCGCAATTGAGCGCCACGTAATGCTCGCGGCTGGCGCCGGAATAATCGTGCAGGCAGCGCGCGACCATCTCCTTGCCGGTGCCGGTTTCTCCCATGATCAGCACGTCCACCGCAGCATTGGCCACGTCAAGGATCAGCTGACGCACGCGGACCATCTGCGGCGAACGCCCGATCAGGCGTGACTCCAGATCGTCGCGATTGTCCAGGCGGCGGCGCAAGGCTTCGACTTCGAGTACGAGAGCACGCTTTTCCAGCGCCCGCCGTACGACCTCGACCAGGTCGCCGGTCGAAAAGGGCTTCTGCATGAAATCGTAGGCACCGGCCCGCATCGCCTCGACCGCCAGCGTAATGTCGCCGTGCCCGGTAATCATGATCACCGGCAGCGCAGCATCGAGCTGGTTGATCCAGCGCAGCAAGGCCATACCATCCATGCCCGGCAAGCGCATATCGGTCACGACGATGCCGGAATAGCCCGCCGCCAACTGGCGCTGCGCTTCCTCTGCAGTCGCCACCGCCGTCACCGAAATGCCGGCGAGCTGCATCGCCTGTTCGCAGCCCAGCCGGACATTCGGATCGTCTTCGACCAGCAGTACGGTCAATGCGGAATTCATGCTGCCTCCTCAACACGGGGCGCCACAGGCGCGGTCGGCAAAAGAATGGTGAAGCGGGCACCACCCTCCGGCGCCGGTGCGGCCAGCAGATCGCCACCGAAGTCGCGCAGGATGTCGCGCGAGATGGTCAGCCCCAGGCCCAAGCCCTCGCCGGGTTGCTTGGTGGTGAAAAACGGTTCAAACAACCGGGCCAGCGCGGCATCGTCGAAGCCGCTGCCGCTATCGCTGACAAACAACGCGATACGGTCGCCGCTGCTGCGCGAGGCAACGAAATGCAGACGGCGCTGCGCACTTTCGGCCATCGCATCGATCGCATTGCCAATCAGATTGAGCAACACCTGCTGCAAGCGATTGGCGTCGCACCAGGCGACCAAGGGCTCGTTGCCGAACTCCTTGTCGACGACCACGTTGTTTTTGCGCAAACGCTGGTCGAACAGGAACAGGGCGGCATCGACCGCCCGCGCCACGTCGACCGCCGTCGGCACCGCCGGCGATTTGCGGGCAAAGGTCTTCAGCGGACCGATGATGCCGCCCATCTGCCCGGCCAGTTGTCCGACGATGGCAAGATTCTTCTCCGCCGTCGCCATGTCGCCCCGCCGCATGAATTCGGCGGCGTTGGCCGACAAGGTCTGGATCGCCCCCAGGGGCTGGCTCATCTCGTGCGTGATGCCGGTCGCCATCTGGCCGAGAACGGCCAGCTTGGCCGCCTGCACCAGTTCATCCTGGGCGGCGCGCAAGGTCTGTTCAGCGCGCTGACGCTCGCCCACTTCGTTTTGCAGGCGGGTCACGGCGTCGCTCAGATCGGCCGTGCGCGCCTCCACCTTTTGTTCGAGATCGCGATTCGCCTGCTCCAGCATGGCCTGCGCCTCTTCACGCCCCTTGGCCAGGCGACGGCGCTGTTTGAGATACAGGAATCCGAGCATCAGGCAGCCGGTTGCCGCCGCGGCCAGCGCGGCGTGTGTACCAGCCTGGACCGCGACCGGCCGCAAATCGGAGAAAACCACGATGCGCCAGGCGGTATCGGGAAGATTGCGCGCCATCGCAAGATAGGGGCGCGCGCCCGACTGCGCCCCGACATCCCCCCGCAAATGCTTGGGCAGGCTGACCACCGCGCCCTCATGCGCCCCGGCCAGATCGATGTCGAGCGATATATCGCCAACGGCCAAGCCGCCGAACTGATTCCGGCTGATCCGCTCCAGAACCTCACGAGGCTGCCCTTGCAAGGTCGCATAGCGCCAATCCGGCGGCGAAGCCAGCACGACGATCCCGTTGTTGTCGACGATCAGCGCCGGCGCCTCCTGGCTCAACCAGCGCCGCTCACTCTCCCGGATGCTGGACTTGACCACCGCCACGCCGATCACCCGCCACTCCTGCGTCTCGTCGCGAATCGGCTGGGCAAAGAAATAACCGGCCTCGTGCCTGATTTTGTCGACGGCGTAATGCCGGGCCGGCGTACCAACGACTGCATCCCGGAAAAAGGGCATGTAGGAAAGGTCCGCCCCCAGCAGGTTATCGGAAAAGATCCAGTCGCTTGAAGCAACCACCCGCCCCTCAGTATCCAGCACGAAAATCGCCGGACCGCCCAGGTTGTCGTTCAGTTTTTGCAAAAACCGGTTGGCGGCCGGGCGCAATGCCTCCTCGCCAGATGCCGCCCGCAACAAAGCCAGCACTTCCGGATTGAGCTCGACCGCATTGGGGATGGCCGCATGTCGCGTCACCTCGCTGTCGATCGCCGCCGCCAGGATGTCCAGTTGATGACTCGATTCGGCCCGCATCTGGTTCAAGCCGCCCCGCTCCGAAACCCGGTAAGCGACCACCGCCACCAGCAACAGGATCAACAAGGCCAGCGCAATCCCCAGCGGCCGATGCGGGCGAGCCAGGGCGACAGGAATCGACGGAGGAATTTCGGACATCAATCGGGACGGTGGCAGCGTTCTTCGCGGGTATCGGCTGAGTTAAATCTGCGGACGTTTTTTCAGTTCATCCGGCGCGGCGCCGTCAACACCGCCGGCGCCAAGACCTCGGCCAGGCGATCCTTGTCCATCAGCCCCATTTCCTCGACCAACTCGGCCACACCACGGCCAGTACGCAACGCCTCCTGGGCCACTCGCGTCGCATTTTCGTAACCGATATACGGATTGAGCGCTGTCGCCAGCCCCGCCGAGGTACGGACTCGCTCGGCCAGCAGGTCATGGTTGGCGGTAATGCCGGTCACGCAATGCGCCGTCAGGGTGCGGCAGCCCGCCGCCAGATGCTCGATGCTCTTGAACAGGCTGTGGGCGATGATCGGCTCGAAAGCGTTGAGTTGCAGCTGGCCACCCTCGGCCGCCATGGTGATGGTGACGTCGTTGCCAATCACCTCGAAGGCGATCTGGTTGACCACCTCCGGGATGACCGGATTCACCTTGCCCGGCATGATCGACGACCCGGCAGCGCGCGGCGGCAGATGGATTTCGTTCAAGCCGGCCTGCGGTCCTGAGGAAAGCAGGCGCAGGTCGTTACAGGTTTTCGACAACTTGGTGGCAACGCGCTTCAGCACACCGGAGAGCTGCACGAAGGCACCGCAATCCTGCGTTGCCTCGATCAGATTGGGAGCCGCTTCGAGGTCAAGCCCGGACAGGCGGGACAGATGGCCGATGGCCAGACGGGAATAGCGCATGTCGGTATTGATCCCGGTACCGATTGCCGTTGCTCCCAGATTGATCTCGCGAATCAGGGCAATTGCCTCGCCCAGGCGCGCCTCGTCCTCGTGCAGCATTACCGCGTAGGTCGAGAACTCCTGGCCCAGCGTCATCGGCACGGCATCCTGCAACTGGGTACGCCCGATCTTCAGGACATCCTTGAACTCCTCGGCCTTGGCGGCAAAGGCCTCGCGCAGCCCGGCCATCGCCGACAGCAGGGCACGGATCGACAGACAGGTCGCCACGCGCAGCGCCGTCGGATACACGTCATTGGTACTCTGCGACATGTTGACGTGGTTGAGCGGATGCAGATGGGCATAGTCGCCCCTCTTGTGGCCAAGCAGTTCCAGCGCCCGGTTGGCGATCACCTCGTTGGCATTCATGTTGGTCGAGGTGCCTGCCCCACCCTGAATGACGTCGACGACGAACTGCTCGTGCAGTTTGCCGCCGGCGATCTCCTGGCAGGCTGCAACGATGGCGTCGGCCCGCGTCTTGTCGAGTTGTCCGAGCTCGGCATTGGCCAGCGCCGCCGCCTGCTTGGTCAGGGCCAAGGCCCGGACCAGTTCCGCATAGCTGCCGATCGGCTTGCCGGTGATCGGGTAGTTCTCGATGGCACGCAGGGTATGGATGCCCCAGTAGGCCTCGGCCGGCACCGGCGCATCCCCCAACAGGTCATGTTCATTGCGAAAAGTCATGCTGCCTCCTTGAATGCCGTGAACTGCCACCCGCTCAAGCAGCGCGCAACCCCGAAGGGATCAGTGCTGCAGGATCTTCGCCAGGAACTGCTGGGCCCGCTCGGAACGCGGATTGGCGAAGAAGGCCTCCTTGCCGTCGTCCTCGACGATGCTGCCTTGATCCATGAAGATGACGCGATGCGCCACCCGCTTGGCAAAGCCCATTTCGTGCGTGACGCACATCATGGTCATGCCTTCCTGGGCGAGCTCGGTCATCACGTCGAGCACTTCGTTGATCATTTCCGGATCGAGCGCCGAGGTCGGCTCGTCGAACAACATGCAGATCGGATCCATGGCCAGGGCGCGGGCGATGGCGACACGCTGCTGTTGGCCACCGGATAGCTGGCCGGGAAATTTCTGGGCATGGGCTTTCAGACCGACGCGATCGAGCAGCTTCAGGCCCTTGTCCATCGCTTCATCCCGGCTCCGCTTCAGCACCTTGATCTGCGCGATGGCCAGGTTTTCGGTAATGCTCATGTGCGGGAACAGCTCAAAGTGCTGGAACACCATGCCGACACGGGCGCGCAGCTTGGAGAGATTGGTCTTCGGCGCACCGACCGACGTGCCATCGACGATGATCTCGCCAGCCTGGAAAGGCTCCAGTCCGTTGACGCACTTGATCAGGGTGGACTTGCCGGAACCCGACGGGCCGCAAACGACGACCACTTCGCCCTTGTTGACCGTGGTCGAGCAATCCTTGAGCACCTGGAAATCACCGTAGTGCTTGCTGACGTGGGAAATCTGGATCATGAGAATCTCCTGGGAACGGCGATCAGGCCGGGTGATATTTTTTCTGCAGATGCTTGACCAGCGTCGATGCAGCGAAACAGATGACGAAATAGACGGCGCCGGCGAAGAGCAACAGTTCGACCAGGCGACCGTCACGGTCGCCGACCTTGTAGGCGGCACCGAAGAAATCGGCCAGCGCCGAGACGTAAACCAGCGAGGTATCCTGGAACAGGATGATGCCCTGGGTCAGCAGCAGCGGAATCATGTTGCGGAAGGCCTGCGGCAGGATGACCAGGCGCATCGCCTGACCATAGGTCATGCCCAGCGCCGAGCAGGCGGCCATCTGTCCCTTGGGCACGCTCTGGATGCCGGCGCGGATGATTTCGGAGTAATAGGCCGACTCGAACAGGGCAAAACCGATCATTGCCGACGACAAGCGCAGGTCGGCCCCCGGCGGAAAATTGAATAGCTGCTCGATGAAGCGCGGGATGATCAGGAAGAACCATAGCAGCACCATGACCAGCGGCACGGCGCGGAACAGATTGACGTAACCGGCGGCGAACAGCGACAACGGCTTGATCGACGACAATCGCATCATGGCCAGCAGGGTGCCCCAGACGATACCGACGATGACCGCAGTCAGCGTGATTTCGAGGGAAATCTTCATGCCGTCCCACAGGAAGGGCAAGGCACCGGGGATGGAAGACCAGTCGAATTCGTACATCTCACTTACCTCCCATGTAGCCGGGGACGCGAACCTTGTCCTCGAACTTCTTCATCAGGAACATGACGACCACGTTGATCGTGATGTAGGCGATGGTTACGGCGATGAAGGACTCATACGGCTGCGCGGTGTAATCAACCAACTGGCGGCCCTGGGCGGCCAGTTCGAGCAAGCCGATGGTGGAGCAGACGGCGGAATTCTTGAAAATATTGAGGAATTCGGACGTCAGCGGCGGCACGATCAAACGAAAGGCCATCGGCAGCATGACGTGACGGTAGGTCTGCGGCAGCGTGAAGCCGAGCGCCAGGCCGGCGTTTTTCTGCCCCTTGGGCAAAGAATTGATGCCGGCACGAACCTGTTCGGCGACACGGGCACTGGTAAACAAGCCCAGGCAAACCATCGCAGCGAGGAACTGCTGGAGTATCGGGTTGGACTGCTTATAAGCGTCGCCAATACTCGGCGGCAGCAATTCCGGCAGAACGAAATACCAGATGAACAATTGCACCAGCAACGGAACGTTGCGGAACAATTCGACATAGGCCGTCGCAAGCCCGGCCAAGACCTTGTTCGGCACCGTCCGCAAGACACCGACCAAGGCACCCAGCAGCAGGGCCAAGGCCCAGGCCGACAAGGACAGGCCGATGGTCATCTTGAAGCCGGCAATCATCCAGCCCAGATAGGTATCGTCCCCGGTCGCGCTCGGCTGCAGGAAGATACCCCAGTTCCATTGATAACTCATGGTGATTCCCCCAAGAGGCCGCTGACTGCTTCAGCCAACAGCCGTTTACTCAATACTCCCAAAAGATACGCTGCAATTCCTTGCTGTCGCTCGTCTTGGTCAAGGCGACGGCGGCAAGGATGCGCGCCTTTTGTGGATTCAGATCGTGAGCAACAACCCAGTCGTACTGGTCGTCCGGTTGCTCGGCATTGCGCAGGACAAAGCCTCCGGCGTTGACATGCGAGGAACGGATGATCTGGACGCCCTGCCCACGCAACTCACGCAATGCGGGGACGACACGGTTGCTCACCGAGCCATTTCCGGTACCGGCATGGACAATGGCCTTCGCCCCCTTGTCGGCCAAGGCGCGATAGGCGGTGTCGCTGACGTTGCCATGACCATAGGCAATCTCGACCGGAGCCAAGGCATCGATCTTGTCGATGTCAAATTCGGAACTGACGGTATGGCGCTTGGCCGGCAGACGGAACCAGTAATTCTTGCCCTCGACCACCATCCCGAGCGGACCCCACGGGCTCTTGAAAGCGCCGGTCTGAATGTTGACCATCTTGGAAACATCGCGGCCGCTGTTGATTTCGTCGTTCATCGCAACCAACACACCCTTGCCGCGTGCATCCTTGCTTGCCGCCAAACCGACTGCGTTGAACAGGTTCAGCATGCCGTCCGCCGACATTGCCGTTCCCGGACGCATGGAGCCGACAACAACAATCGGCTTTTCGGTCCGGACAACCAGATTCAGGAAGTAGGCGGTCTCTTCCAGGGTATCGGTGCCGTGAGTGACCACGACGCCATCGACATCCTTTTGCTTGACTAGTGCCGAGACGCGCTTGCCCAGGGTCATCAAATGCTCGTTGGTGAAACTCTCGGAGGCGATCTGGAAAACCTGCTCGCCGCGTACAGTGGCAACATCCGCCAAGGTCGGAATACCGGCGATCAGCTTGTCGACCGGCACCTTGGCCGCCTGATAGGTGGCGCTTTTAGCAGCATCGGCACCTGCCCCGGCAATCGTGCCACCGGTAGCCAGGATGACGACGTTGGGCTTGTCTGCGAATGCCGGCAAGGCCAGTACGCAGGCAAGCATCAACAAACCACGAGAAACGATTCGTTTGAGCATGCTGTTCTCCGTTGCGGTTGGGGTGGAAGTTGGGGCAGCCCATGGCTGCCCCTCACTGCCTATTTATTATTCGAAGGCCTTGTCGTTCGGTGCCTTGTACAGCGCCTTCATTTCATCCGAAAGCGGCATGCTGAGGTTCAGGCCCTTCGGCGGAATCGGGTTGAGGAACCACTTGTTGTAGATCTTCTCGGCGTCACCGGAGGTCATCGCCTTGGTCAACGCGGCATCGACGATCTTCTTGAAACCAGCATCTTCCTTGCGCAGCATACAGCCGTAGGCTTCCTTGGATTGCGCCGTACCGACCACCGCCCAGTCACCCGGCCGCTTGGCCTTGGCCATTTCGCCGTAGAGCAGTGCGTCGTCCATCATGAACGCGACGGCGCGGCCGGTTTCCAGGGTCAGGAAGGATTCGCCATGGTCCTTGGCGGAGATGATGTTCATGCCCATCTGCTTCTCTTCGTTCATCTTGCGGATGAGACGCTCGGAAGTCGTACCGGCAGTGGTCACCACGTTCTTGCCGGCGAGATCGGCGAAATCGTTGATGCCGGAAGTCTTCTTGGTCATCAGGCGGGTGCCGATGACGAAGATGGTGGTCGAGAAACCGACCTGCTTCTGACGTTCGAGGTTGTTGGTCGTCGAACCGCATTCGATATCGACCGTGCCGTTCTGGATCAGGGTAATGCGGTTGGCCGAAGTAACCGGCATCAGCTTGGTGTCGAGCTTGGCCAGCTTCAGCTCGGACTTGATGGCGTCGACCACTTTCAGCATCAGTTCGTGCGAATAGCCGATGACCTGCTGCTTGTCGTCGTAATAGGAAAACGGAATCGAAGATTCGCGATGCCCCAGCGAAATGGTGCCGGTGTCCTTGATCTTCTTGAGGGTTGCAGATTCCTGGGCCTGGGCCGGCGTATAAGCAGCGGCCCCCAGGGCGGCGACGAGAGCAGCAACAGCAAAGCGTTTCATATCATCTCCTGAGGAATGAAGAAGCCGCAGATCGACTTCGGGCTTCCATACTACGCAGGTGGCGTGCCAGATGGCAAGCGATATAAAAATCAACATAACCAATTGTTTTACAACAACTTATTGCCACCCAACACAACAAAAACGACGAAAATCCGTCACATCGCCATAGACCACCATCGGATTTCCGACACCCAAACCGTCGCCGTTGAGCATTCATAGCGCGACTGCTGCGGTGCACATAAAAAAACGCCCAAAAATGGGCGTTCTTTTTTGCGCCGATCAAGCCGCGAAAATCAGTCGATCCGGGTATCCAGCCCCTGCTCGGCCAACTCGGCGGCGCGCAACACGGCGCGCGCCTTGTTCTGGGTTTCCTGCCATTCGGATTCGGGATTCGAATCGGCGACGATGCCGGCGCCGGCCTGGACGTGCAGCTTGCCGTCCTTGAGCACGGCGGTACGGATGGCGATGGCCAGGTCCATGTCGCCGTTGAAGCCGAGGTAGCCGACCGAACCGGCGTAGACGCCGCGCTTGACCGGCTCCAGTTCATCGATGATTTCCATGGCCCGCACCTTCGGCGCACCGGATACGGTACCGGCCGGGAAGGTGGCCTTCAGCACGTCGATCGCGTCCAGCCCCTTTTCCAGGCGGCCTTCGACGTTGGAAACGATGTGCATCACGTGCGAATAGCGCTCGATGACCATGCGCTCGGTCAGCTTGACGCTGCCGATTTTTGCGACGCGGCCGCAATCGTTGCGCCCAAGGTCGAGCAACTGGGTGTGCTCGGCCACTTCCTTCTGGTCGGACAGCAGGTCATCGGCCAGCGCTGCATCTTCTTCCGGCGAGGCACCGCGCTTGCGCGTGCCGGCGATGGGGCGCACGGTAACGCGGTCGCCTTCGAGGCGGACGAGGATTTCCGGCGAAGCGCCGACCACGTGGTAATCCTCGAAGTCGAAGTAGAACATGTAGGGCGACGGGTTCAGGCTGCGCAGCGTCCGGTACAGCGCCAGCGGACTGGCGTGGAAGGGCTTGGTCATGCGTTGCGACAGCACGACCTGCATGATGTCGCCTTCGGTAATGTAGTCCTTGGCCTTCAGCACGGCCTGCTTGAAGGCCGCTTCGCCGAACACCGAAACCGCCGGTTCGGAACGCGCCGGCTGCTCGGCCGGAATGCTGACCGGCGTGCGCAGCTTGCCGAGCAATTCCTTCAGGCGGGCGCGCGCCTTCTGGTAGGCGCCGGGAAAGCCGGGTTCGGCGTAGACAATCAGGGTCAGCTTGCCGGACAAGTTGTCGACGACAGCAATTTCCTCGGACAGCAGCAGGTGGATATCGGGCGTACCGATCTCGTCCGGTCGCTGCGTGCGGGTCAGCTTGGTTTCGACATAACGGATGGTGTCGTAGCCGAAGCAACCGACCAGGCCGCCGAGGAAGCGCGGCAGGCCGGCTGCCTCCGGCGCCCGGAAGCGCTGCATGTACTTGTCGATGAAATCGAGCGGATTGGTGTCGTGCTCGCGCTCGGCAATACGGTTGCCGGTCAGAACCAGCACTTCGTGGCCACTGACCACGATGCGCGTCGACGCGGCCAGGCCGATGATCGAGTAGCGCCCGAAGCGCTCGCCACCCTGCACGGATTCCAGCAGGTAGGTGTAGGGGCCGTTGGCCAGTTTCAGGTAGATGGACAGCGGCGTGTCGAGATCGGCAAACGTTTCCAGCGAGACGGGAATACGGTTATAGCCTTGCGCGGCGAGCGCGTTGAATTCGGTTTCGGTCATGGGAAGCCTCAAAATGACATTGAATTGCGATACTGGATGCACCCTGTTTCAACGTGGGCGCGGAACGGGCGAGAGATTACGGACGCCAGCGGCGCCAACGAAGCTCGATATTCCAGTGATGCAAATGGGTCATTTCGTCAGGAGGTCTTGAAAGTGATCGCCAGCCGGTAGGCGGCAAGCAAATCGGATACTAGCGCATCGCAATCGGCACTGTCCACCGGCCTGCCCTCGTTGTAGCCGTAGGGCACGGCGAAGGCCGGACAACCGGCGGCATGGGCTGCGTGGATGTCGTTTTCCGAATCGCCGATATGCAGATTGCGATCCGGCCGCACGCCGAACAAACGGCAGGCATGCAGGATGGGCTCGGGGTGCGGCTTCTTGTTGGCCGTCGTGTCGCCGGAAACGACCACGTCGAAATAATCGGCCATGCCCATACGTTCGAGCAGCGCTTCGGTGAACATGCCCGGCTTGTTGGTCACCACGCCCATCTTCAGGCCGCTCGCCCGCCAGGCTTGCAGGCCTTCGAGGACGCCCGGATAAATCTGGGTAAATTGCCCGTTCACCGCAGCATAGTGCTTCTTGAACGACTCGATCGCCTGGTGCAGACGCTCGGCCGTCGGCGCCCGCTCGCGCGTCAGGCAACGCTCGACCAGCACAGCCATGCCCTTGCCGACGAAACTGTGCACCTCGGCCTGGCTACGCGGCGGCTCGCCGATTTCTTCCAGCATCAGCCGGCAGGCCTCGGCCAGATCGGCGATGGTGTCGAGCAGCGTGCCGTCGAGATCGAAGGTAACCGACTGGAAATGCATACTCAGACTTTCGCCAGTTCGCCGCGCAAGGCGCCGATGATGGAATCGTAACGATGCGGGTCGCTGTCCTTGCCGGCGCCATAGACGGCCGAACCGGCGACGAAGGCATCGACGCCGGCGTGGGCGATTTCAGCGATGTTGGCGGTATTCACGCCGCCGTCGATTTCCAGGCGGATGCGGCGGCCGCTCTCGCGCTCGTAAGCATCGAGCTTGGCGCGGGCCTGCTTGGCCTTGGCCAGCGTACCGGGGATGAATTTCTGGCCGCCGAAACCGGGGTTCACGCTCATCAGCAGGATGACGTCGATCTTGTCGAGCACGTAATCCATGTAGTCGAGCGGCGTTGCGGGGTTGAACACCAGGCCGCCCTGGCAACCGCCGTCGCGGATCAGCGACAGGCTGCGGTCGATGTGCTCGGAGGCTTCCGGATGAAAGGTGATGATATTGGCCCCGGCCTTGATGAAATCGGGGATGATGCGATCCACCGGCTTGACCATCAGGTGCACGTCGATCGGTGCTGCGGTGCACGGCCGGATAGCCTCGCAAACCAGCGGCCCGATGGTCAGGTTGGGAACATAATGGTTGTCCATCACGTCAAAGTGAATCCAGTCGGCCCCCGAGGCGATGACGTTGGCCACTTCCTCGCCCAGCTTGGCGAAATTGGCGGACAGAATGCTCGGCGCGATGACGTAAT
>JAYRUZ010000016.1:0-17451 GCA_041918795.1 Azonexus sp.
TTGCGCCAGCCAGCGCGCCAGCGGCCAGAACAGCGGGCCGCCGTATAGCTCGGGCATCACTCTTCGGCAGCGCCCTTGCCGGCCTCGTCGCCCTCTTCCTTGACGAAGACGAGTTCACCCTTCTTGACTCGGAAGGTGCCGATCAGCTTGCCCATGCCGCCTTCCGGCTCGCCATCGATCTTGGCCCAGGCCACGCAGGTCTGCGTTTCGGTGGCGAACATCTTCTTGCCCGACTTGACGATGAAGGCGCCGGACGGCACCTGATAAACCTCGACCTTGGTCTTGGCCGTGCCCGTCCCCAGTTCATGCCGGCGCATGCAGGCCGGCATGCGCGCCACGACGAAATAGAGATTGACCTTGTCGTCCCAGAAATACGGCTGCTCGCGGATCAGCGACAGCACGTGCTCGCGGGTGTTGTCGATTTCATACGTCGCGCCGTCGTTGATGCAGGCGGAGAGCAGGGGTACGGCCAGCAGGGAAAGCAGGGCGGTGCGCAGACGCATGATCGATGACCTCAGAGCATTTTCCAGGAGAGTGTTTCGCCGGCGCGCAGCGGCACCAGCGAGTCCAGTGTATCGAAGTGTTGGTAGTCGTAAGCCGCTGGCACCGTCCAGCTTTCCTTGACCAGCGTGACCTGGTCGCTGTTGCGCGGCAGGCCGTACCAATCCGGACCGTGGAAGCTGGCGAAGGCTTCGAGCTTGTCCAGCGCGCCAGCCGCCTCGAAGGCCTCGGCGTAGAGCTCCAGCGCGGCATAGGCCGTATAGCAACCGGCACAGCCGCAGGCCGCTTCCTTGGTCGTGCGTGCGTGCGGTGCCGAATCGGTACCGAGGAAGAACTTGGCGTTGCCGGAGGTGGCCGCCTCGACCAGCGCCAGGCGATGCGTCTCGCGCTTCAACACCGGCAGGCAATACCAGTGCGGCCGCACGCCGCCCTGGAAGATGGCGTTGCGGTTGTACAGCAGGTGGTGCGCGGTAATGGTCGCCGCCACGTTTTCCGGCGTGCCGGCGACGAACTCGGCGGCATCCCTGGTCGTGATGTGCTCCATCACCACCTTCAGTTTCGGGAAACGCTGCGTCAGCGGCAGCAGCACCGTGTCGATGAACACCTTCTCGCGGTCGAACAGATCGATCGCCGGATCGGTCACCTCGCCATGCACCAGCAGCGGCAGGCCGACGCGCTCCATCTCGGCCAGCGTGGCGTAGGCCTTCTCGATGGCGGTCAGGCCGGCATCCGAATTGGTCGTCGCCCCGGCCGGGTAAAGCTTCACCGCCTTGACGAAACCGGAAGCCGCCGCCTTGGCGATCTCGGCCGGCAGGGTGTTGTCGGTCAGGTACAGCGTCATCAGCGGCTCGAAGCTCATGCCCGCCGGCAATGCGGCCAGGATACGCTCGCGGTAAGCCGCCGCCAGCTCGACGGTCGTCACCGGCGGCCTCAGGTTGGGCATGACAATGGCGCGGCCGAACTGGCGCGCCGTATGCGGCAGAACCGTCGGCAAGGCAGCACCATCGCGCAGGTGCAGGTGCCAGTCATCGGGACGGGTGATCGTGAGTTGCATGATGATTCTCTGAACAATATTTGGGGATTTTAACAGGGAGGACGATCTGCCGCGGCAAATTGGCCAGCCACCAGCGCGCAGGAAACAATGCTTGCAGCACACTTCAAGAGCGCATTTTTATACAAATGGTATCCATTGCCCCCGGCATCTGGCAGAATCCACGAGATCCTTGCCCTGCAAAGGATTCAAGCGGTCGAATAAGCCCACGGAATATCCGGGTTTATCGGCTGCAGCAGGATAGAACAGCGATGTTGTTACCAATAAACGATTAGGGAGAAGTCATGAAGAAAATGCAAACTATCCTGAGCCTCGGCCTGCTGGCCCTGCTCGGCGCGCTGGCCGGATGTGCCACCGAGGATTCCCGTACACTGACGCCGCAGCAGACCGTCGCTGCGACCCGCCCTTACGCCGGCGTTCGCCAGCCGATTTCGGTCGGCAAGTTCGACAACCGCTCCAGCTTCATGCGCGGCATCTTCACCGACGGCGTCGACCGCCTGGGCAGCCAGGCCAAGACCATCCTGGTTTCCCACCTGCAGCAAACCAACCGCTTTTCCGTGCTGGACCGCGAGAACATGAGCGAGATCAAGCAGGAAGCCGAGATCGCCAAGAAGCAGCAGACGCTGAAGGGTGCCCGCTACGTGATCACCGGCGACGTCACCGAATTCGGCCGCAAGGAAGTCGGCGACCACCAGCTGTTCGGCATCCTGGGCCGCGGCAAGCAGCAGATCGCCTATGCCAAGGTGACCCTGAACGTGGTCGAAGTGGCGACCTCGGAGGTCATCTACTCTTCTGCCGGCGCCGGCGAATACTCGCTGTCCAATCGCGAGGTGATCGGCTTCGGCGGCACCGCCAGCTACGACTCGACGCTGAACGGCAAGGTGCTCGACCTGGCCATCCGCCAGGCGGTCGACGGTCTGGTGAACGGCATCGAGGCCGGTGCCTGGCGCCCGGCCAACTAAGCAGCATCGGTTCAATGCGATAGGAAAATAACAAATGCAAAAATCGATCTGCCTGGCGGCACTGGCCGCCCTGCTGCTCGCCGGCTGCGCCAACCGGGCGCAGCCGCTTTATTACTGGGGCGACTTCCAGAGCCAGCAATACTCTTACTTCAAGGGTGAAAAAGGACCGGAAGACGGCATCCAGAACCTCGAAAAAATCCGCGAGGAAGCGAAATCCCGCGGCAAGGCACTCCCACCCGGCCTGCAGGCCCACCTGGGGCTGCTCTACGGACAGACCGGCCGCACCGACATGCTTGAGCAGAACCTGCTGGCCGAACGCCAGCAATTCCCGGAAAGCTCGGTTTACGTCGACTTCCTGCTGAAGAACAAACAGAACGAACCGAAGGACAAGGCGAGCCAATGAAATCGAATCGCACCACCATCCCGAGCCTCGCCGCCCTGCTTGCTGCCACCCTGTTGCTCGGCGGCTGCGCCAACCGCCAGCCCTACGACTACACGGCATTCAAGGAGGCCCGGCCGGCTTCCATCCTGGTCCTGCCGCCGCTCAACAGCTCGCCGGACGTCAAGGCGACCTACAGCATGTTGTCGCAGACGACTGCGCCGTTGGCCGAATCCGGCTACTACGTCTTCCCGGTCGCTCTGGTGGACGAAACCTTCAAGCAGAACGGGCTGACCTCGCCGGCGGACATTCATGCCGTTTCCGTTGCCAAGTTGCGGGAAATCTTCGGGGCGGATGCTGCGCTCTACATCAACGTCAAGCAATACGGCACTTCCTACGCCGTTTTCGCCAGCGAAACCCGCGTCACGGCCGAAGGCAAGCTGGTTGATCTGCGTAGCGGCAGGACGCTATGGAGTGGCGCAGCGACCGCATCGAGCGCCGAAGGTGACAGCAACAGCGGGGGGCTGATCGGCATGCTGGTCAAGGCCGCTGTTCGCCAGATCATCGAAACGGTCAGCAGCCAGGGGCATGTCATCGCCGGCCAGACCAGCGCCCGCCTGCTCAGCGCCGGCCGGCCGAACGGAATTTTGTTTGGCCCGCGTTCGCCGATGTATCTGAAGGAAGGCGTGCCGGCGCAATAACGGCGCCCCGCCCAACGACAACGGCAGCCTGAGGCTGCCGTTTCTTTTTCCGTGGCGTGACTCGTGCGCCGCCTCAGCCCCGCAAGGCCAGGGCCTTGTCATACAAGGCATTTTTCGCCGCTCCGGTAATCGCCGCAGCGAGCTTGGCCGCCTGCTTGACCGGCAGCCCTTCGGCCAGCAAGAGCTTGAGGACGCGCTCGCCTTCGCCCGCGTCAGCCCCGGCCGGTGCGCCGGAAACGATCAGGACGAACTCACCGCGCTGGCGGTTGCTGTCCTCCTTCAGCCAGGCCTCCGCCTCGGCCAGCGGCAGGCTGTGCACGGTTTCGAAGAGCTTGGTCAGTTCGCGGGCGATGACCAGGGTGCGCTCGCCCAGGGTGCTGGCCATGTCGGCGATGGTTTCCAAGACACGGTGCGGCGCTTCGTAGAAGACCAGGGCGTAGGGGAGACTGCGCAGGTCTTCCAGGGTTTGCCGGCGTTGGCCGGCCTTGGCCGGGAGAAAGCCGTAGAACAGGAAATGCTCGTCGAGCAGACCGGAGCCGGAGAGCGCGGTGGTGGCGGCACAGGGGCCGGGCAACGGGATGACCTTGCAGCCGGCGGCGCGCACGGCGGCCACGACACGGGCGCCGGGGTCGGAAATGCCGGGCGTGCCGGCGTCGGAAATCAGCGCCACCGCTTCGCCGGCGCGCAGCTTGTCGACGATGCGGGCGGCGGCTTCATGTTCGTTGTGCTGGTGCGCCGGCAGCGTGCGCGCGCTGGAGCCCAACTGTTTCAGCAGCGGCGTGCTGTGCCGGGTATCTTCGGCGGCGACCCAGGGCACGCTGCGCAGGATTTCCTCGGCGCGGCGCGTCAGGTCGGCCATGTTTCCGAGCGGTGTCGGGACGACATACAATGCTGCGGATTCTTCCGTCATATTTGTTCGCATGCAGGCAAAAACCAACGATACCACCACCGCCCGCGGGCGCGAAGCCGAGAACCGGGCGGCCGCTTATCTGGAACGCTGCGGTGCACGCGTCGTCGAGCGCAATTTTCGTGTGCGCGGCGGCGAGATCGACCTGATCTGCCGCGACGGCAAGGTGCTGGTCTTCGTCGAAGTGCGCCAGCGCAGCCGGGGCGATTTCGGCGGAGCGGGCGCCAGCATCACGGCCAGCAAGCGGCGGCGCATCGTGCTGGCGGCACAGCATTACCTGGCCGGCAAACCGGCCTGCGATTGCCGCTTCGACTGCGTGCTGATCGATGGCGACCAACTGGAATGGCTACGCGATGCGTTTTCTGCCGACGCTTAGTCTGCTGCTCGCCTGCACGCTGGCCCAGGCCGACAGCGTGCGCGTACTGGTGCAGAGTTCGCCGCTGGCCGGCAGCCAGTATTACGCTGTGGACGAATCGTGGGCCGAAATGAAGGTGGGCGATGGGTTGGTGCTGATCCGCGAGGCGGACAACAAGCACGATCGCCATGCCATCCGCGTCGAATGGCGCGGCCGCAAGCTCGGCTACGTGCCGCGTGCGCAGAACCGGGCCGTCGCCCGGGCAATGGATGACGGCGAACGCCTGGTCGCCCGTATCTCGCGGCTTTCCGAGGACACTAACCCGTGGCGACGGGTCGAATTCGAGGTCTATATCGAGCTGTGAACCGGCAAACGCGCCGTCGCGAGCGGGCTGCAGGCAAGGCGCACGGTGCTCAGCGACCGAGACATTTCGGGCGACCGACGAGGGAGCGAGCAGCGCACCAAGCCGCCGGCGGACCGCGCCGCAGGAGGGTTCGCCGGCTCAGTGATGTAGAATGCTCCGATTGCCACCACAAGCCGTTGAACGATATGGATTTGATTGCCCGCGTCGCCAAGCATTTCGAGGATAGCGCCCACACCAAGCTGAATGCCATCGAGGCGCTGTCGGCACCGATCGCCGCCGCCATCGAGACGATGACCAACTCGCTGATCAACGGCGGCAAGATCCTCGCCTGCGGCAACGGCGGCTCGGCCGGCGATTCGCAGCATTTCGCCGCCGAACTGATCGGCCGCTTCGAGGCCGAGCGCCAGGAGCTGGCAGCCATTGCACTGACCACCGACAGTTCGATCCTGACCGCCGTCGGCAACGATTATTCCTTCAACCAGATTTTCTCCAAGCAGGTGCGCGGCCTCGGCCACGCCGGCGACATCCTGCTCGCCATCTCGACCTCGGGCAACTCGGCCAACGTGATCGAAGCGATCAAGGCCGCCCACGAGCACGACATGCACGTGGTAGCGCTGACCGGCAAGGGTGGCGGCCAGATCGGCGAGATGCTGCGCGACGACGATATTCATCTCTGCGTGCCGGCCGACCGCACGGCGCGTATTCAGGAAACCCACCTGCTCATCATCCATTGTCTGTGCGATGGCATCGATGCGCTTCTTCTGGGAGTCGAATGATGCAGAAATCCAAGCTCACCCTCACCGCGGCGGCCTTCGTCGTCACCTTGCCCTTCCTGCAGGGCTGCGTGCCGGCCGTGATCGTCGGCGGCGCTGCGGCCGGGGCCGTTTCGGTGCATGACCGCCGCACCACCGGTGTCCAGACCGATGACGAATCGACCGAGTGGAAGGCCAGCCTGAGCGTGCCCAAGCAGTACAAGGAATACACGCACGCCAACTTCACTTCCTACAACCGCCGCCTGCTGATTACCGGCGAGACGTCGAACGATGAAGCCAAGAGCGCCATCGAAGGCGAAGTGCGCAAGATCGAAGGCGTGCGCGACGTCTACAACGAGCTCGGCATCGGCCCAACCTCCTCGCTCGGCAGCCGCAGCACCGACGGCTACATCACCTCCAAGGTCAAGGCCCGCCTGGTCGATTCCAACCAGTTGTCGGCCAACCACATCAAGGTCGTCACCGAGCGTGCCATCGTTTTCCTGATGGGCGTCGTCTCCGAGACCGAGGCCAAGGTCGCCGTCGCCATCGCCCGCACCACGGCCGGCGTGGTCAAGGTGGTCAACGTCATGGAAGTGGTGAGCGACGACGATATCCGCCGCATCGACAACCGCACCTTCGGCAGCCGCTCGACACCGCCGCAATCGGCGCCGGTGGAAAATCGATGAAATTTGCCTGAAAAGGGCAGTGCACCGCAGCACCAGGGGGAAAGCATCATGAATCTGGAAAAGGTCATCTTCGGTTTCTTCATCGTGCTGGCGGCGACGCTCAATTTCGGCTTTTTCATCGGCGACATCGGTAACCCCGAGCTGCACAGCGTCTATGAGCTGGCGGCCGCCCTGGTCGTCAGCCTGATCGCCACCGCCCTCAAGTTCGGCGACCGCACGCAGATCGGCGCCATCCACCTGTCCACCAGCCTGGTCGCCGACCTGCAGCTGATCGCCGCCTGTGTCACCTGGGGCGTCGCGGTCCATATCACCGGCGTCGGCATGACGCCGCACGTCACCTCCAGCGTCGTCTCGCTATCGGGTGGCGCGCTGTTCGCCAACATCGTCTCGGTCATTATTCTCATCGTCGAAACGGTCATGCTCCGCCGTTAAAGGGCAGGAGCCGCGCATGAACAGCGCCTTCTTCCTCGTCCTGCGCCGCATGCGGGCGCCGATCATCGTGCTGATCGTCATCTACGCGATCTCGGTCATTGGCCTGACGCTGGTGCCCGGCGTCGACGCCGAAGGCAAGGTGGCAGCTCCGCTCTCCTTCTTCCACGCCTTCTATTTCATCAGCTACACGGCGACCACCATCGGCTTCGGCGAAATTCCCGTCGCTTTCTCCGAGGCGCAGCGGCTGTGGGTCACCGTCTGCATCTACCTGACCGTGATCGGCTGGTCGTATTCGGTGGTCACCCTGATCGCCCTTCTGCAGGACAAGGGCTTCCAGAACACGCTGACCGGCAACCGCTTCGTCCGCCGCGTGCGCCGCCTGAAGGAACCGTTCTACCTGGTTGCCGGCTGCGGCGAGACGGGCAATCTGATCTGCCGCAGCTTCGACCGCACCGGCCAGGCCTTCGTCGTTCTCGAACGGGATGAGCAGCGCGTCGAGGAACTCGACCTGCAGGATTTCAAGACCGACATCCCGGCGCTCGCCGCCGACGCCCGCCAGCCGGACAACCTGCTGCTGGCCGGCCTGAAGCACCCGAAATGTCGCGGCGTGCTGGCCGTGACCAACGACGAGCAGGCCAACCTGGCCATCGCCATCGCCGTCCGCCTGCTCAACCCGGACATCCCGGTCATCGCCCGTGCCCGCAGCCCGGCTGTCCAGGCCAACATGGCGTCCTTTGGCACCGACCACATCATCAATCCCTACGAGCGTTTCGCCGAGCACCTGGCACTGGCCGTCGCCGCGCCCGAGCGTTTCCGGCTGATCGAGCTGCTCACCAGCCTGCCGGAAAGCCCCCTGCCCGAGCCGCACCGGCCGCCGGCCGGGCGCTGGATCATGTGCGGCTATGGGCGCTTCGGCCATGCTCTCGAAGAGCGCCTGCGCGCCACCGACATCGCGCTGACCATCATCGATCCGGCCGTCGCCGACGCCGCCCACGACATCACCGGCGACGGCACCGAGGCCTCGACCCTGCGCCAGGCCGGCATCGCCACCGCGTCGGGCATCATCGCCGGCACCGACAACGACATCAACAATCTGTCCATCGCCGTCACCGCCGCCGAACTGAAGCCCGACCTCTTCGTCGTCGCCCGCCAGAACCACAGCGCCAACAGCGCCCTGTTCGCAGCCTACGCCGCCGATTTCACCATGCTGCCCAGCCGCATCGTCGCGCAGGAGTGCATCGCCATCCTGACCGCGCCGCTGCTTGCCCGCTTCCTCGATCAGCTGCGCAGCCGCGACGAAGCCTGGAGCGCCGCCCTGTCCAGCCAGCTACAGAGCATTGGCGACGGCCTGACACCGGTCGTCTGGGACACCCGGCTGAACATTTCCGAAGCGCCCGGCGCCTATCACGTGCTGATGCACCACGAGCGCTTCAGTCTCGGCGACATCCTGCGCGACGGCACCGACCGCAGCCAGGCGCTGCCCATCGTCACGCTGATGATCGAGCGCGGGGACGAAATCCACATCCTGCCGGCCGACGATTTCCGGCTCGACGCCGGCGACCAGCTCCTGCTGGCCGGGCCACTGGCGGCTCGGCGCAACCTCGATTTCACGCTGCGCAATCCGCACGAGGCGCACTACGTGCTGTCCGGCAGCGAGGAAAGCGGCACGCTGCTGTCGCGCCTGCTCAAGCGCGCCGGCTGACCAACTAGGCCGCCAGCATCCGGCGCAGGCCGCGCATCAGGCTGCCGATGGCCGGCAGCTTCATGTACAGCTCCTCGGCCGCATCCCAGTAATCGCGGTGGTAATTCACCCTGCCGTCGGCGGCGAACTTGAGGTGCGACACGCCGCGCATCACCTGCGTCTCGCCCCGCCCCCACAGGCGCACCCGGTAGCAGAACTCCCAGACCAGCATGACGCCGTGGGCGTCGGCCACGCGCTCGGTGACGACGAAGCGCGGCGTTTCCACCTGCTGGAACATGTGGCGGAAGATGCGCTGGATCGCCTCGACGCCGCGCACCTCGTTGAACGGGTCCTTGAAATAGGCATCGGCGCTGTAGAACTCGGGAAAGCGCGCGATGCTCTCCGGCGTCAGGTCATGGTAGAAGGCGACCAGGCGGTCGAGGTCGGGCGTAGCGTCCATGTCAGGCTCCGGTAAAGCGGCGGATGAGCGGGAAATACCAGCGGTAGGGCAGCAGCGACAGCAGTTTCAGCACGCGGGTGAAACGCTTGGGGAAGTGGATTTCGAAATTTCCCGTTTTGAAGCCGTCCACCGCAGCAGTCGCCGCCTGCTCGGGCGTCAGCAGCGCCGGCATGGCGAAATCGTTCTTGGCGGTCAGCCGCGTCTGCACGAAGCCGGGGTTGATCGCCCAGACGCCGATGCCGCGCTCCTCCAGATCGAGATGCAGGCACTCGGCGAAGTGGATCAGCGCCGCCTTGCCCGGCCCGTAGCAGAGCGCCTTGGGCAAGCCGCGATAGCCGGCCACGCTGGCGACGAAGGCGATGCCGCCGCCCGGTTGCAGATCGGGCAACACGGTGGCGGCCAGACGCAGCGCGCCGTTGAAATTCACCTCGATGACCTGCTCGGCGCGCGCCAGATCGAACTCGTGCGCCCGCATCGGCACGTAATCGCCGGCCAGATAGACCACCAGATCGACACCGCCCCAGGCCGCCAGCAGCACCTGACGCACGCCGGCCAGGCTAGCCGCAGAGGTGGCGTCGCAAGGCAGGATCAAGGCGCCTTCGATGCCCAGCACCTGCAACTTGTCGGCCGAACGCGCCGACAGCGCCAGCTTGGCGCCGCGCCCGGCCAGTTCCCGTGCCATCGCCGCACCGATGCCGGTCGATGCGCCGACCAGCCAGACCCGCCGGCCGCTCCATTCAGTAATTTTCGGGTTCATAGCTGCCTCCTTTGCCGCCTACAGTGCGACGGCCTCAGCGCTTGACGAAGGTCAGCGTCACTTCGCCAAGATTGAAGCCCCATTTCGACATGTACGAACGGTTCAGCATCACCTTCTCGTCCATCAGGAACATCCAGTCGTCGAAATCGACGTGATAGGTCTTGCCATCGACCGGCAGCGCCAGCACGTAACGCCAGCGCAGGGCATTGCCGGCCAGTTCGCCCACCGCCTCGCCGACCACGTCGTCGGCCGTGCCGCGGTAAGTGCCGTCGGCCTGGCGCTTCAAGGTCCACACCCGGCGCGAGGTCGTGCCGTCCGACCATTTGAAATTCTCGTCGAGCACGCCGGTGTCGCCCGCCCATTTGGCGTCGATGACCACATGGAAGCGCTTCTTCACCTCGCCGGAACGCCCCTGGAACATGCCCCAGGCGTCCAGCGTGCCGTTCAGGTAGGTCTTCAGGTCGAGGGCCGGTTGTTCAGCCTTGTATTGCTCGATGCCGGTCGAGGCGCAGGCGGTCAAGCCGAGGGAAAACAGGGCGGCGGTCAGCAGTTTCATGATCGTATCTCCAGAGAGTCGCGCCAGCGCCAGAGCAGGCCGGCGGCCAGCAGCTTGAAGCCGAGCGGCAGCAAGGCGTAGGCAAAGGTGAGCGAAGACAGGCCTTCTTCGCCGCCCGGCCGGTAGCCGAGCAGATCGAGCAAGGGCAGCGCCAGACCGGCGGCCAGCGCCAGGTTGAGCTTGGCGACCAAATTCCACACGCCGAAGCAGGCCCCGGCCCGCCCCTGGCGTTCGCCGAGATCAGCGGCCATGGCCGCCGGCAGCGCCAGGTCGGCGCCAAGGGCGAGGCCGGAGGCCAGACAAATGAGGGCAAAGGGCCAAAGATCGCCGGGGCCGAGCAGGCCCGCGCCGGCAAACGCGAACATGGCGAGCAGCATGGCCAGCCCCCAGGACGGCACACGCCCGAAGCGCGCCGCCAGCCGTACCCACAGCGGCAGCGACGCAGCGCCGGCGACGAAGTACAGCGCCAGCAAGGGGCCGCTCGCCTTTTCGCTGACCAGCACATCGGCAACGAAGAACAGGAAGAGTGTCGCCGGCAAGGCGGCGGCGATGCCGTTGGCGACGAACACCCAGAGCAGGCGGCGGAAGGCCGGATCGGCCAGCGCACCGCGCAGGCTGTCGCGCAGGCTGTCGCGCAGGCGCTCGCCGGAGGCCGGTTGCGGCCGCCCCGAGCCGATGCAGGTAAAGGTGATGCCAGCGGCCAGCAACAGCAACGGCGGCAATATCCACGACAGGCGGGCGATGCCGTCGTTCAGACCGGCGGCCAACACGCCGGGCAAGGCCGCCGCCAGCACCACGCCGAGCAGGCCGAAGCCCTCGCGCGCTGCGGTCAGCCGGGTGCGTTCCGGCGAGTCGCTGCCGACATCCGCCCCCCAGGCCTGATAGGCGACCGTGGCCGCCGAGAAGCCCAGATAGGTCAGCGCCAGCGCCCCCAACAGCCACGGCCCGGCCTGACTGACCGGCGGGTTGAGCAGGGCGACGAAACCGAGCGCGAAAGGCAGCAAGGCGAGCGCGACCATGCGCGGCCGCGCCACGCGGTCGGCCAGCCAGCCCAGCCAGGGATCGACCAATGCATCGAGCAGCCGCGCCCCGAGCAGGATACCGCCGAGCAGGGCCAGCTCCAGGCCGGCCGTCTCGGCGTAGTAGCGCGGCACATGCACGTAGATCGGCAGCGCGGCAAAGGCCAGTGGCAGGCCGAGCACGCCGTAGGCCAGGCTTTGGCCGCGTTTCATTTCACGCTCCCGGCCGGCGCAGCAGGGCCTGCCGGAGGTCCGGCGCGCTCGTCCGCGCATCGAGCCAGATGCCGAAAAACGCTTCGGCAAAGCCGGGCACGCCAATCGCCCCGATCAGCCGGTCATCCTGATAGAAGCGCGCACCATCCGGGCGATAGACGCCCAGGATGTGATCGCCCGGTTTCACATCGGGAAAGATGCGCTGCATCTGCTCGCCCCATTGGCGCAACTGAGCCTCGTCACTCACCAACCGGCGCATTTCCTTGACGCTGGCTTCGGCGATAGCCTTGCCCTCGATGTTGCGCTTGTAGTCGAGGCGCAGCGCTAGCGGCGGACGTTGTGGATCGTCGCCAGCCCACAGCGTGGCTTCATAGACAAGGAAGCCGAAGCGACGGAATTCACCGCTGCCCCAGCGCTTCAGGCCAGCAAAGGCTTCGGCATTGGCACGCGCTGGCTTGGGCAGGCCGACCAGGGCCGCCGAGCCGAGGGCCAGCAGCAGGGCACGGCGCTCGACCGAGGCCGGCTGGTTTTTTGCCTTTTCGGGCAGTGCACCGCAGCTGTCGGCGTCGCCGGCCCGGCAGCGGGCATGCGGCGCGACGAGATCAACGATGCGCGAGTTCAAATTGGACGACATCGATGTTTCCGGCCAGGAAGCCGGCCTCGCAGTAGGAGAGGTAGAGACGCCACAGGCGGCGGAAGGTCTCGTCGAAACCGAGCGTGGCGATGTGCGGCCAGTTGGCCTCGAAGGCGGCACGCCATTCGGCGAGCGTATGGGCGTAATCGAGGCCAAAAGCGAATTCATCGGTGACCCGCAGGCCCTGGCGCTCGGCCGCCTTGTTGAAGGCGCTGCGCGAGGGCAGCATGCCGCCGGGGAAGATGTATTGCTGGATGAAATCGGTGCCGCGGCGGTAGGCGGCGAACAGGTCGTCGCGGATGGTGATGCTCTGGATCACCGCCTTCCCACCCGGCTTGAGGGCGCGGGCGACGGTCGAGAAGTAGGTCGGCCACCATTGCTCGCCCACCGCCTCGAACATTTCGATGGAGACGAGGTGGTCGAATTTTTCCTGCGTATCGCGGTAATCCTGCAAGCGCAGGTCGGCCTGCGGCACGCGCTGTTGCGCCCAGGCCAGTTGGGCCGGCGACAGGGTCAGGCCGGTCACGTTCAGGCCATCCTGCACGGCCAGTTCGGCAAAACCGCCCCAGCCGCAACCGACTTCCAGCACGTTGTCGCCCGCCTTGGCTTGCAGCCGGTCGAGGATGCGGCGGTACTTGGCGTGCTGGGCGGCGAGCAGCGAACCGTCGTCTTCGGCACGGTAGATGGCCGACGAGTAGCTCATGCTCGAATCCAGCCAGGCACGGTAGAAATCGTTACCCAGGTCGTAGTGGGCCATGATGTTGCGCTTGCTGCCGGCCCGGCTGTTGCGGTTGAACCAGTGACGCACCCGCGCCGCAAGCAACTGCCGCCAGGAGCCATAGACTGCCTTGCTCAGCGCGTCGCGGTTGCGCGCCAACAGGGCGAGCAGGCCGGTGACGTCGGGCGAATCCCACTGGCCATCAAGGTAGGCTTCGGCCAGGCCGATGTCACCGCGCGCCAGCACGCGGCCGAACATCGCCTCGTCGTGCACCTGCAGGGTGACGCCGCCATCTCCTTCACCGAACAGGGCGCAGGAGCCATCGGGCAGGCGCACCTCGAGCAGGCCGCCGGTCAGCTTTTCGAGCAGTTCGAAAACGGTACGGGTATCGCGCGCCAGCGGTTCGGTGCCGCGCAGGATCAGTGCGTGGTTGAGGGTCTGGTTCATTTGGTCGATTCCTGTAAGGGACGAGATGCGGGGTGCGCCCCGCGGAAAGGCACACCTTTCAGCCACAGCTTCAGCGCCTGCCAGTGGATGCGGGCGATGACGCCGAGCGTCAGGAAAGGCATGCGCACAAACGCATTGAGCAAGGCCGCGGCCGACCAGGGCTGCGGCTTGCCGGAGATGGAGGTTAGCAACAGTTCGCCCTCGGCGTCGTCGTAATCGATGCGGCACAGCTGCACCGAGCGCTCGAGCTGGAAGCGGAAGCGGTAGCCACCTTCGATTTCGTTGAAGGGCGAGACATGGAACAGCTTTTCGGCGCGCATCTCTTCGCCATCGGCCAGCGGTTCGCCGCGACGGTGCAGCAGGTAGCTGTGGGTGCCGCCGAAGGTGTTGTTGACCTCGGCCAGGATGGCGATCAGGCGGCCGCCACGGTCATGGCAGTACCAGAAGCTGACCGGATTGAAGACGATGCCGAGCACGCGCGGAAAGGTTTGCAGCACGATTTCGCCATCGTTGGGCAAGCCGTGCTCGGCCAGCAGATTTTCGATCCACGGTAGCAGCGGGCTGCCGTCGCGTGGGCCGTGGTCCTGGCTGCGGAAACTCAGCAGGTTGCGGCGATCAATCGAGAACAGCGCGCACTTTGCCGCCGCCAGATCGCGCACCGGCAACTGCACGTAGAACACCGGGTAGACGAAGGCATTGACCGCCGGCCGCAGGCGCCGGTGCATGACATGGCCGAGACAGAGTTTGGGCTGGGCGTTCATGGCGAACTCAGGCGGTTTCCGTTTCGCGCAGCATCGTCGCCACACCATCCTGCCAGGGCGCCTTGACGCCCAAGCCATTGGCCACGCGCAGGGCAGATTTCAGCCCATCCTCGTGGAAGCCGTAGCTACCCCAGGCCCCGGCCAGCCAGATCCCGCCCTCGCCCTGCACGTCGGTCAGGCGTTGCTGGGCGGCGATCGCCGGACCATCGAAAATCGGGTGGGCGTAGTCGAATTCGGCAATCACCTTGGCCGGATCGGGCTCGCGTGCCGGGTTCAGCGTCACAGCCACCGGTGTCTTGAACGGCAAAGGTTGTAACTTGTTAATCAGGTAGGAAACGCCGACCGGTTGATCACCCGGTTCGCCCTGACCGGCAAAGTAGTTCCAGGCCGACCACAGCTTGTGATCGCGCGGCAAAAGGGCCGGATCGGTATGCAGCACGGCCCGGTTCGGCTGGTAGCGGATGGCCGACAGCACTTCGCGCTGGCCGTCGCTCGCCGTCATGCCGAGCATGGCCAGCGCCTGGTCGCTGTGGCAGGCCAGCACGACCTGGTCGAAGTACTCGCTGCCGCTGGCGTGCGTGACGCGCAACTGGCCGGCCTCGCGCGACACGGCATGGACCGGGCAAGCCAGGCGGATGTCGTCGAGCTGGGCGGCGATCTTTTTCACATACTCGCGGCCGCCACCCTTCACGGTGCGCCAGATCGGCCGGTCGAAAACCTGTAGCAGGCCGTGGTTCTGGCAGAAGCGGATGAAGGTGGCGAGCGGCATGTCGCGCATTTGGCCGGTCGGGCAGGACCAGATTGCCGCCGCCATCGGCAGCAGATACCAGTCGGCGAAGGCGTCCGAATACTTACCGGCGACCAGGAAGTCCTGCAGGCTGCGCTGATCGTCCGGATGGCTGAGCAGCCACGCGGTGCTTTCGCGATTGAAGCGCAGGATATCGGACAGCATGGACCAGAAACGCGGGCGCAGCAGGTTGCGTTTCTGGCCGAAGACGGTGGCCAGGTTGCTACCGGCCCATTCGAGATCGGGATTCTCCAGACTGACCGCGAAGGACATCTCGGTTTCGACGCTATCGACGCCGAGCAGCGCAAACATGGCGATCAGGTTGGGGTAGGTCTTTTCGTTGAACACCAGGAATCCGGTGTCGACCGGATGCGACTTGCCTTCCAGATTCACCTCGACGGTGTTGGTGTGGCCGCCGAGATAGCTGCCGGCCTCGTACAGGGTCACTTCGTAGCGGCGCGACAACAGCCAGGCGGTGGCCAGGCCGGAGATGCCGGCGCCGACCACGGCGATGCGTTGCTTGGTGTGGAATCTGGCGTTCATTGATAGCTCCTATTTCCCCAGGAATTCATCGATCTTTTTCAGCAGGTCCTTGTCATCCGGCTTGGTGAAGCTGGTGTAGGCCACCACCTGCGTCGCATCGCGGTTGATCAGGTACTTGTGGAAGTTCCACTTCGGCTTGCTGCCGGTGATCTCGGCCAGCTTCAGATAGAACGGGTTGGCGTTCTTGCCCTTGACCACCGTCTTACCCGCCATCGGGAACTCGACGCCGTAGGTCAGGCGGCAGAAATCGGAGATCTCCTTGTCGCTGCCCGGCTCCTGCTCGCCGAAATCGTTGGACGGAAAACCGAGCACGACCAGGCCCTTGTCCTTCAGGCGGGCGTAGAGCTTTTCCAGGCCATCGTATTGCGAGGTGAAGCCGCAGTAGCTGGCGGTATTGACCACCAAGATGACCTTGCCGGCGTACTGGCAGAGCGGCAGCGGCTTGCCGTCCTGCAGCGTCGTGAAGTTGTGCTCGAGCAGCGCCGGGCACGCGGCGCCGGCCTGTGCCGGCACGATCCCCAGCGAAGCCAGCCCGACGATGCCCAGCAGACGTTTCATCATTGCATTCATGTCCAACTCCATTTTGTTTTGTCCTAGACAAAACCGCCTTTTGTTCGTAAGATAGTCATCAAAAGAGCAGTTGTCAACGGTTTGTCTAACATTTGTTCAGGACAAATTATGAATACCCCTAGTTTCAATATCGCCGCCGTCGAGCGCGACACCGGGCTGTCCAAAGATGTCCTCCGCATGTGGGAGCGGCGTTACGGCTTTCCCGTGCCGGAGCGCGACGCCAACGGCGAACGCCTCTATCCGGCCGAGCAGGTCGAACGGCTACGCCTGATCAAACGCCTGATGGATCAAGGACATCGGCCAGGCAAGCTGATCGCCACGCCCACTGAGGCGTTGACCCAGCTGGCGCCACGCCGTTCGCGGCCGAGCCGAACGGAGAGCGAAACGATCGATACGGCGGGGCTGGAAGAATTGCTCGCGCTGATCAAGCAGCACGATGCCAACAGCTATGTGCAGGCCTTGCAGCAGCGACTGGCGCGCCAGGGCTTGCAGCGCTTTGTCCAGGACATCGTGGCACCGCTCACGCAGCGCGTCGGCGAAGCCTGGGAGGACGGCCTTTTCCAGGTGTTCGAGGAACACCTGTTTACCGAGCTGACCAAGCGGGTGCTGCGCCAGGCCATCGCCGCCCTGCCGCACGGCAGCGGCTCACCGCGCGTGTTGCTGACCAGCGTGCCGGACGAGCAGCACATCCTCGGTTTGTTGATGGTTGAAGCCCTGCTCGCACTGGAAGGGGCCGAGTGCATCCCGCTCGGCACGCAGATGCCGCTGCTCGAAATCAGCCGGGCGGCCGAGGCGCATCGGGCGGACATCGTCGCCCTTTCCTTCTCGGTGGCCTTCACGCTACGCCAGATTCCCGGCCTGCTACAGCAACTGCGCCAGTTGCTGCCGCCGGAAATTGAGCTGTGGGCTGGCGGTGGCGGCGTGGCCAGGGCGGCCGCGCCGGCCGACTGCTATCTGATGGCCTCGCTGGAACAGGCGGTCGCCGCGCTGGCTGCCTGGCGCGCCACGCACACTGCAGCTTAGGGACTGCTGCGGTGCACTGCCCGTTTCGGGCAAAAAACGAACTGGCCGGTCAGGCCGGTTGCCAGTCGACGCGGAAGGCGGAATAGGTGCCGGCCGGCGGATCGGGCAGTTGCGCGTAGCCCAGCCCCGGCAGATCGCCGCACTCGCGGCGGAATTCGCCGGTGACGAGAATTTCCCGCCCCTTGCCGAAAT
>JAYRUZ010000017.1:0-17052 GCA_041918795.1 Azonexus sp.
TCAGCATCCTGCTGCTCCCCCTGTTGCTGTGGAATCTGCCGTGGCTGGCCTATGCCAGCCGGGCGCTCTATCGCAAAGCCTTGCCGGTTTGATGGCGACGCGAAACCGGTTTTTGCCTGTTTTGGCCCGTGCACCGCAGCAGTCGTTTTCCAGCCGGAAAGAGTGAGGAAAGTCGGCCAAAGCCGGCAGAATGCCCGCCGGCAAGGGTATAATTCGCCGTTTTTCCAGCCAGTTAGCCGCCGTGTCCGTACTCGACGAAGAAATCTCCCGCCGCCGCACCTTTGCCATCATTTCCCACCCCGATGCGGGTAAGACGACGCTGACCGAAAAACTGCTGTGGTTCGGCGGCGCCATCCAGGTGGCCGGTGAAGTGCGCGCCCGCAAGGCCTCGCGTCACGCGACTTCGGACTGGATGGAGCTGGAAAAGCAGCGCGGCATCTCGGTGACCTCGTCGGTCATGCAGTTCCCGTACCGCGAGTGCATGATCAACCTGCTCGACACGCCGGGCCACGAAGACTTCTCGGAAGATACCTACCGCACACTGACCGCCGTGGATTCGGCGACCATGGTGATCGACTCGGTGAATGGCGTCGAAGCGCAGACCATCAAGCTGCTCAACGTCTGCCGCATGCGCGACACGCCTATCCTGACCTTCATCAACAAGCTCGACCGCGAAGGCAAGGAGCCGATCGACCTGCTCGACGAAATCGAATCGGTGCTCGGCATGCAGTGCGCGCCGATCACCTGGCCGATCGGCATGGGCAAGCGTTTCCGCGGCGTCTATCACCTGTACGACGACACCGTCGCCTTCTTCGATCCGCAGGCCGAGAAGGGCACGGCCGAGATCATCCAGGGGCTGGACAACCCGCGTCTGGACGAGCTGATCGGCACGCAGGCCGACGAACTGCGCACCGACATCGAACTGGTGCGCGGTGCCTCCCACCCCTTCGATGCGGCGGATTACCTGGCCGGCAAGCAGACGCCGGTCTTCTTCGGCTCGGCAGTGAACAACTTCGGCGTGCAAAGCCTGCTCGACGCCGTGGTCGAACTGTCGCCGGCACCGATTGCACGACCGGCGCTGGCCAAGGGTGAGGCACGCAAGGTGGCGCCAAACGAAGGCAAGTTCTCCGGTTTCGTATTCAAGATCCAGGCCAACATGGACCCCAAGCACCGCGACCGCATCGCCTTCCTGCGCGTTTGTTCGGGCCGCTTCGACCGGGGCATGAAGGTCAAGCAGGTGGCGACTGGCAAGACGCTGTCGATCAACAACGCCATCACCTTCATGGCGCGCGACCGCTCGACGGCCGACGAAGCCTGGTCCGGCGACATCATCGGCATTCCCAACCACGGCACCATCCGCCTGGGTGAGACCTTCACCGAGGGCGAAGACCTGCGCTTCACCGGCATTCCGTCCTTTGCCCCGGAAATGTTCCGCCTGGCCCGCATCGCCAATCCGCTGAAGATCAAGCAGTTGCAGAAGGGCCTGCAGCAGCTGGCGGAAGAGGGCGCGACGCAGTTGTTCCGGCCGATTTCCGGTTCCGACATGATCCTTGGTGCGGTCGGTGCGCTGCAGTTCGACGTCGTCGCCCATCGCCTGGAACACGAATACGGCGTGCAGGTGATTTTCGAACACTACAACTGCGCCACGGCACGCTGGATTACCGGCGATGCTGGCGAACTGCGCCAATTGTCCGACCGCTACAGCGCCAACGTTGCGCTCGACGGCGCGGACGATCCGGTTTATCTCGCGCCGAACAATGTGTACCTGAACATGGTGCAGGAAAAATATCCGAACCTGCGCTTCCTCGAAGCGCGCGAAGTGGCCTGACGGAGAAACCAGCATGACGGTGCGCGTCCAGGAAGCGGATTTCGATGTCGGCGCAGAGCTGGCGGCGCTGCGTGCCGGCGATGCGCGTGTCGGCGCGCTGGCCAGCTTCCTCGGCCTGGTGCGCGACATGAACGACGGGGCGAGCATTTCCGGCATGACGCTGGAGCACTATCCGGGCATGACGGAAAAGGCGCTTGAGGCCATCGTTGCCGAGGCCAAGGGCCGCTGGGACATCTACGATGCCCTGGTCATCCACCGCGTCGGGCCGCTCAAGCCCTGCGACCAGATCGTGCTGGTTGCCGTGACCAGCGCCCATCGCGGCGAGTCCTTCGCCGCCTGTGAGTTCATCATGGATTTCCTGAAGACCCAGGCCCCGTTCTGGAAGAAAGAAGCGACACCGGATGGCGGGCGTTGGGTCGATGCCCGTGAAACTGACGACAGTGCAGCGGCGCGCTGGAAATAGTGAGCAGCAGGGTGCGTGACAGACTGGCTCATGCGCTGCAACGCCGGCTTCTGATCGCCGGCTTGCTGGGGTTGCCTGCTGTCGTGTTGGCGGAGCAACCGCTACCGACCTTTCTGGTCTTGGGAACCTATGCGTCGGAGCTGCCGAGCGAGGAACTGGAAAAGCTCGAACCTCTCCGCGAAGGTCTGGAACGTCGCCTGGCAGCTATCGGTTATCCGGTAAAGATCGAATTTCGGATTATGCCGACCTACGAAGAGGCTGTTACCGTAGTGGCGCAAAACAAAGTCGATTTTGCTCGCATGGGGCCAGCCAATTATGTGCTGGTCAAGCGTCAGAATCCGGCACTCAAGTTGCTCGCCATGGAAACGCAGGATGGCGCCAAGCAGCTAACCGGTTTCATTTCGGTTGCCGAAGGTTCTCCTGTACGTAAACTTCAGGATTTACGCGGCAAGCGAGTCGCTTTTGGCGAGCAGAATTCGACGACAGGGCGGTATTACCCGCAGGCGGCGCTGGTCGAAGCGGGGGTCTTTGCGAGAGATCTGAGCAGTTACCGCTTTCTCGGTCGTCATGACAAGGCACTGGCGGTCGTGGCCGCCGGTAACTTCGATGCTGCCGCCTCGAATGAGGTCAGCTTCGGCAAATATGACAGTGCCCGCAGACTTCGCGTCATTCACACCATGAAAAGTCCGGCCCATGCCTGGGTCGCACGCAGCGACCTGCCTCCGGAGGTGATCGACAAGCTGAAACAGGCCATGTACCACCTCAAGCCGGCAGAACTGCGCTATCTCAGCCGTGATGGCCTGGTTCCGGCGAGCGATAGCGAATACGATGCGGTGCGCCAGGCCATGAAGACGGCACTCAAATTCACCGACTGAGCGCTCCATAAATCAGGGCTTGGTCTGCTGAAGCAGCAAGAGAAACGGGCCGCTAAGCGGCCCGTTTTCACGGCGCGGAAAAGTCCGTCAGATGCGGAAATTGCCGACGGCCTGATGCAGCGAGGCCGACAACGAGTGCAGTTGACGCGCTGCATCGGCGGTATGGCGAACGGCCACGGCGCTTTCTTCCGACATCTGGGCGATGCTTTCCAGGCGGCGGGCAATTTCGTTACTGGCAGCGCTTTGTTCGTGGATCGAATCGGAAATACCGTTGACCACCTCGGTCACGCGTTCGGCACCGTCGCGAATCCGGTTGATCGACTGCCCGGCCTGATTGGCCAGTTCGACGCCATTGCTGACCTGGGTGACGCCGGTCTGCATGCTGGATACCGCGCTACGCGTGCCGCTCTGGATCTTCGACACCATGTCGGTGATTTCGGTGGTCGATAGACTGGTCCGCTCGGCCAACTTGCGCACCTCGTCGGCAACGACCGCGAAGCCGCGGCCCTGTTCGCCGGCGCGTGCCGCTTCGATGGCGGCATTGAGGGCGAGCAGATTGGTCTGGTCGGCGATTTCCTTGATGGTGTTGACGATGGAAGTAATCTGATCCGACTGGCGACCGAGGTCTTCGACGATCTGTGACGAGGCTTGCACCGCTTCCGAAATCTTTTGCATTTCGTTGGCTGCGCTATAGATTACCGCGGCACCTTCGGTCGAGATATTGCCTGCTTCCTCAGAAATTGCATTGGCTTCGCGGGCATTGTCGCGCACCTGATCGATGCTGACCGCCATCTCCTCGACCGAGGCAGCCATCGACGATGCCGCATCGCTCTGCAGCTTGGCCTGTTCGGCAACTTCCTCGGAGGCGTGCAACAGCTGGTCGGCCGCCGAGGCGACCTGTTCGGCATTGCGCACGATAGTCCCGATGGTGCTGCGCAGTGTGTCCTGCATGCCGGCAATGTTGGCCAGCAAGCTATCCTGGTCGCCGGCGGAGCAGTCCACCGGTGTCGCCAGATCACCGGAAGCGATACGTTTGGTGATGGCGGAGGCAACGGCCGGATCACCGCCCAGCGTCTTGATGATATTGCGCGACAGCAGCAGCAACGAGATGATGACAAAACCACCGATGCCCACTCCCCAGAGCAACAGCTTGATCGCGTCCTGGCGGAACTTGGTATCGACGTCGTCGATGTAGATGCCCGAGCCGATGACCCAGCCCCATGGTTCAAAACCCTTGACGAAGGAAATCTTCGGCACACCTTCCTCGGCGCCGGGCTTCGGCCACAGGTAATCGACAAAGCCGGATCCTTGGGACTTCACCAGCTTGTTGAATTCGACAAAGAAGAACTTGCCGCTTTTGTCCTTCAACTGGTCGAGTTTCTTGCCATCGAGTTCAGGCTTGATCGGGTGCATGACCATCAGGTCGTTCAGATCGTTGATCCAGAAATATTCGACCTTGTCGTAGCGCATGGCCTTGACCGCATTCATTGCAGCCTTCTTGGCATCATCGACCGATAGCTTGCCACTGCGCGCCTCGGCTTCGTAGTAGGCAATCGTCGCATGGGCGACCTCAACCAGATTGCGGACCTTGTCCTGACGATCCCCCAACATCTGGGCCTTGCTGTTGATTAAGAGCACGATGAACAACACCGTCAACGCGAGCACTGTGGCGACCGACATGGTCATCAACTTGCTGCGTAAGCTCATTCCCCCCTTGGACATATCCGTCTCCTGTGAGTTACTCAATATTTAAACTATTGTTAATTTTAGCTCAAACGCCGGAGAAGCCCCATAGATTATCGGCTTGCCGGCAACTCTGGAGCTTGCCGCGCAGGCTTGAAATTGACTTAGCCATCCCCATCTCTGGAACATCTGAAATATCGTCCGCGGAGGACCTCCATGCGTCTGGATAAATTCACGACCAAATTCCAGCAAGCTTTAGCCGATGCGCAGAGCCTGGCCCTGGGTAACGACCAGCAGTTCATCGAACCGCAGCATCTGTTGTTGGCCTTGTTGCAACAGGATGATGGTGGAACGACCTCGCTGCTCTCCCGCGCCGGGGTCAATGTACCGGGACTGAAACGCGAGCTGGAACAGGCGCTGACCCGCTTGCCCAAGGTCGAAGGCCATGGCGGCGACGTTTCTGTCGGCCGCGATCTGGGCAATCTGCTGAATCTGACTGACAAGGAGGCGCAGAAGCGTGGTGACCAGTTCATCGCCAGCGAAATGTTTCTGCTTGCCCTCTGTGACGACAAGAACGAAACCGGGCGCATTGCCAAACAGCATGGCTTCTCCCGCAAGTCCATCGAGGCGGCCATCATGGCCGTGCGCGGCGGACAGGGCGTCGATAGCCAGGAAGCCGAAGGCCAGCGCGAATCGCTGAAGAAATACTGCATCGACCTGACCGAACGTGCCGCACAGGGCAAGCTCGACCCGGTGATCGGTCGCGACGACGAGATTCGCCGTGCGATCCAGATCTTGCAGCGCCGGACCAAGAACAACCCGGTGCTGATCGGCGAGCCGGGTGTCGGCAAGACGGCCATCGTCGAGGGCCTGGCCCAGCGCATCGTCAACGAGGAAGTGCCGGAAACGTTGAAGGGCAAGAAGGTCTTGGTGCTCGACATGGCCGGCCTGCTGGCTGGCGCCAAGTACCGTGGCGAGTTCGAGGAGCGCCTGAAGGCGGTGTTGAAGGAAGTGGCGCAGGATGAAGGGCGCATCATCCTGTTCATCGACGAAATCCACACCATGGTCGGCGCCGGCAAGGCCGAAGGCGCCATCGACGCCGGCAACATGCTGAAGCCTGCCTTGGCGCGCGGCGAATTGCACTGCATCGGCGCGACGACGCTGGATGAATACCGCAAGTACATCGAGAAGGACGCCGCGCTCGAACGTCGTTTCCAGAAGGTGCTGGTCGACGAACCGAGCGTCGAATCGACCATCGCCATCCTGCGTGGTTTGCAGGAGAAGTACGAACTGCACCACGGTGTCGATATTACCGACCCGGCGATTGTGGCGGCTGCCGAGTTGTCGCACCGCTACATTACCGACCGCTTCCTGCCTGACAAGGCCATCGATTTGATCGACGAGGCCGCGGCGCGCATCAAGATGGAAATCGACTCCAAGCCGGAGTCGATGGACAAGCTCGACCGCCGCATCATCCAGCTCAAGATCGAGCGCGAAGCGGTGAAAAAGGAGAAGGACGAGGCTTCGCAGAAGCGTCTCGGCCTGATTGAGGACGAGATTGCGCGCCTGACCAAGGAATATTCCGATCTGGAAGAAATCTGGAAGGCCGAGAAATCGGCCGTGCTCGGCTCGGCCCAGATCAAGGAGGAAATCGACAAGCTGAAGGCCGATATCGCCAAGTTGCAGCGCGAAGGCAAGCTGGAAAAGGTGGCTGAACTGCAATATGGCAAGCTGCCACAGCTTGAGGCCCAGCTGAAGGCTGCCGAGAAGGCGGGCGAGGGGGAGCAGAAGCAGAACAAGTTGCTGCGCACTCAGGTCGGTGCCGAGGAAATCGCCGAAGTGGTGTCACGCGCGACCGGCATTCCAGTCAGCAAGATGATGCAGGGCGAGCGTGACAAGCTGTTGAAGATGGAGGAGAAACTGCACCAGCGCGTGGTCGGTCAGGACGAAGCCGTGCGCCTGGTGGCGGATGCCATCCGTCGCTCGCGCGCCGGCTTGTCCGATCCGAACCGTCCGTATGGCTCCTTCCTCTTCCTCGGCCCGACAGGGGTCGGCAAGACCGAACTGTGCAAGGCGCTGGCCGAGTTCATGTTCGATAGCGAGGAGCACCTGATCCGCATCGACATGAGCGAGTTCATGGAGAAACACTCGGTTGCCCGCCTGATCGGCGCGCCGCCGGGATACGTCGGCTACGAAGAGGGCGGCTACCTGACCGAAGCCGTGCGTCGCAAGCCGTACAGCGTCATCCTGCTCGATGAAGTCGAGAAGGCGCACCCGGATGTCTTCAATGTGCTGCTGCAGGTACTCGACGACGGTCGCATGACTGATGGCCAGGGCCGTACCGTGGATTTCAAGAACACCGTGATCGTGATGACCTCCAACCTCGGCAGCCAGATGATCCAGCAGATGGCCGGCGACGATTATGGCGTGATCAAGGTGGCGGTGATGGCCGAGGTGAAAACCTATTTCCGCCCCGAGTTCATCAACCGGATCGACGAAGTGGTGGTCTTCCATAGCCTGGACGAGAAGAACATTGCCGGTATCGCCCGAATCCAGCTCGGTTATCTGGAGAAGCGCCTGGCGCAGCTCGAAATGGGCATCGTGGTCGACGACAGCGCCCTGGCCGAACTGGCCATGGCCGGTTTCGACCCGGTGTTCGGCGCACGCCCCTTGAAGCGGGCGATTCAGCAGCAGATCGAGAATCCGCTGGCACGGGCCATCCTCGAAGGCCGGTTCGCGGCCAAGGATACGATCAAGGTCAGTTGCGAAAACGGCATCATCCGCTTCAACAAGGCGTGAAAACCGGCGTCGGGTTGAGATGAGAAAACGGCGGGATTCCCCGCCGTTTTCTCTTTGCGGCGGCGGCAGGAAAGAAATAGTTGTCGGAGCGATTGATGCTGCAGCCCATGGCAGTTAGTCTTGGCGCCTTATCTCGTTTGGATATGCGATGGACGAAAGCCTCATCGATCAGGGATTTCTCTGGTTTTTCGGTGCATTGTTCGCCGGCCCGCTGATCGGCTGGCTGTTCGGGCTGAAAGGCGGGTTCGAGCGCGGACTGGCTGTTGGCTGCCTGATCATCGGTTTGACCGGCTCCTGGTTTGCAGTGAGCGTGGGCATCGATCGGGCGGAGCAGTTGCGGGGCACCGAGGCGGTGCAGGGGCGCTTGCTCGAGTTCGTCGAGGAAGTCTCCAAAGATGCCGATGGCAGGCAGAGCATCAACTACGCACCGCGGGTTGCCTACATGGCGGCTGACGGCGTGGAGCGGAGCATTAAAGGATTGGGCGGTTCGCAGCAAAGCAAGGAAATCGGATCGCCCGTCGCCGTTCGTTATCGCAGCGACAAGCCGGAGCAGGCGATCATTGCCGACTTTCAGAATACCTGGGGGCCGGTAGTAGCCTTTGGCTTGTTCGGCGGCTTTCCGCTCCTTTTCGGAATGTTTTTCCTGCTGCAGGGAGTCGTTGCGGAGAAGCCTGCGGCAACGCACCCGCTCACTCCATCCGACAAAGCCAGGCTGCTCTGGGCTCGCTACGCGACCGTTTCGGGGAATCTGACGCTGCTTGGGGCTTTCGTCGTCATGGGGTTTTCCCCCTACGCGGTCCTGCCGACGATAGGTGCCGGCTTTTGCCTGGTGGCCTCCGGCTGCCTGATCCACTTGATTGCCGAATTCCTGAGGCCGGAACGGCACGGGCAGCGGATGATGATCCTGCTGATCGTCGCCAGCGGGTTTGCGGTTTTCGGCGTGGTCGGATTGTTGTTGGGGCTGGAGGTCTGAACGGATTCCACCTGGATGCCGCTTGCAGCAGCCCCGGGTGCTGGTTTTTTGGATAAACAGGAGAAGCGCTTGAAATTGTCGGAATCTTTGGCTGAATGGCAGGCAAGTCGCAGGGCAGAATTGTCCGCACCGGATAGCTGGCTGGGTCTGGCGGGATTGTTCTGGTTGGAGGACGGAGAGAACGGTGTGGGCAGCGCCGAAGGCAATGCGGTGCGGTTGCCATCGGGTGCCGCGTGTCTTGGCCGCTTGCGTGTCGAAGGCAGCCGGGTTTACTGGCAGGCGGCGGGCGAATCCGAACGGGAGCTGGAAACCGACCGCAACGGAACCCCTGCTGCGGTGCACAGCGAAAAACTGGCATTTTTCATCGTCGAGCGCGAAGGGCGCCTGGCGGCGCGGGTGCGCGATCTTGACTGGGCCAGCCAGCATGCCTTCGCTGGACTTGATTATTTCCCGGCGAATGCCGAGTGGGTGTGCGATGCACAATGGCGCGAAATTTCGCCAGCGCTGGTCATGGAAGTGCCGAATGTGACCGGAGAGTTGAAGTCGGTCGAGGTCAGGCATAAAGCCGTTTTCGCAGCGGCCGGACAGCCGGTTGAATTGCTACCGATGTCGGAAAGCGACCGAGAGGTGTTTTTCGTCTTCCGCGATCGGACCAGCGGCAAGGAGAGCTACGGCGCCGGTCGCTTCCTGAAGGCGCAACCGGCGGAAAACGGGCGGATCGTGCTCGACTTCAATCGCGCCTACAACCCGCCCTGCGCCTTTACGCCTTTCGCTACCTGCCCGCTGCCGCCGCCCGAGAACTGGCTGCCTTTCCCGGTGCCGGCGGGCGAGAAAAAATACTCAGGCGAGCACTGAGTCGAGCGCTTTGGCCAGGTTGGCCACGCTGCGCTCGGGGTTGTGCAGTTTTTCCAGGCCGAACAGGCCGATGCGGAAGGTCCGGAAATCCGGGCCTTCGTCGCATTGCAGCGGCACGCCGGCAGCGCTCTGCAAACCGGCGGCGATGAATTTCTTGCCGGACTGGATGTCGGGATCGGTGGTGTAGCTGACGACGACGCCCGGTGCCTTGAAGCCTTCGGCCGCGACGCTCGGGAAGCTGCGCGATTCGAGCAGCTCGCGCACGCGCCGGCCGAGTTCCAGCTGTTCCTCGCACACCTTGGCGAAACCGTAGGCCTCGGTTTCCAGCATCACATCGCGCATGGCCGTCAGGGTATCGGTCGGCATGGTGGCGTGGTAGGCATGACCGCCGTTTTCGAAGGCCTGCATGATCTGCAGCCATTTCTTCAGGTCGCAGGCGAAGCTGGTGCTGGTCGTTTGCTCGATGCGGGCGAGGGCGCGTTCGCCCAGGCAGACCAAGGCACAGCAGGGCGAGGCGCTCCAGCCTTTTTGCGGGGCGCTGATCAGCACATCGACGTCGTTCTGCTGCATGTCGACCCACACGGTGCCGGAAGCCACGCAATCCAGCACGAATAGCCCGCCCACTTCGCGCACGGCCGCACCGACAGCCTTGAGGTAAGCGTCGGGCAGGATCATGCCGGATGCGGTTTCGACGTGTGGCGCAAAGACGACGGCGGGCTTTTGCGCACGGATCGTGGCGACGACTTCATCGATCGGACACGGGGCGAACGGCGCCTGAGCGCCGCCGCCGACCTGGCGTGCCTTGAGCACGAGGCTTTCCGACGGAATACGCCCCATGTCGAAAATCTGCGTCCAGCGGAAGCTGAACCAACCGTTGCGGATGACCAGCACCTTCTGGTCGGTGGCGAATTGACGGGCCACGGCTTCCATGCCGAAGGTGCCGCTGCCCGGCACGACGACCGCAGCCTGGGCGTTATAGACCTGCTTGAGCAAACGGGAGATGTCCTTCATGACGCCCTGGAAGCGCTGTGACATGTGGTTCAGTGCGCGGTCCGTGTAAACGACGGAGTATTCGAGCAGGCCGTCGGGATCGGGATGGGGCAGCAGGGCAGTCACGTGGGGTCTCCTCGGTAGCGAAGTGATGTGGCGGTTGGCAATGGCAATGCCGGATAGCGCTTCGGTGCTTCAGCGGCATTTCTGTACACCCGGATCAAATCAGGTTTTCATCCATTCGCCAAGATCAAGGTGCTCGCTGCATGCCGACAACAAGGGATGCACGAGATGTGCAGACTGTATTTGCCAGCGGAAGGACTGCTGCGGTGCACGACCCAAAAGCGCGATTTTCGTGCTGGGGCGTGGATTAAGTGCGGATCACCACCTTCTGGTAGAGACGCCCGAAGTAGCACGTCTTGCTGATGGCATCCGGCGTTACGCCGGCGGGCAGGTAAGCGGCAATCTCGTCGCGCCAGAGATCGAGGGCAAAGGGTTCGAGGGCGCGCAGCACGGGACGCATCAGGTAGCGCAGGGGGTTGAGCCGGGCGGGGCGGTGGTAGTCGACAATGATCACCTTGCCGCCTGGTCGGGTAACGCGCAGGGCTTCGCGCAAGGTAGCGCGGCGAACCTCCTCCGGCTGTTCGTGCAGCAGGAAGAAAAGAATGCTGGTGTCGACGCTGCCACTGGCCAGTTGGAGTTGCGCCGAATCCTGCTGCAGCAGGCGCAGCCGTGAATCTCCGGCGAGCTTGCGGCGCAGGTTGGCCAGTTGAATGCGCGCGACGTCGATCACCGTAAGCGTCGCCGCCTCGTTCAGGCTGGCCGCCAGTTTGGCGGTGAAGTCACCGTAGACGCAGGCAATCTGCAGCACCGAATGATCGCTTTCCGGCTCGATCTCGGCGATGAGAGCATCGCGCAGGCGGGCAAAGTTTCCCCACAGGATCAGGTTGACCAGCCATTCCCGCTCGAAGAAACGGACGGCGCGCGGATGGAGATAGGCCCACCAATAGACCTGTTGCAGGTAATTGGGAATGCGTGGGCGGGAGGGGCTGGCCGGGCAGGTTTCGGCCAGGGGAAGGGGCCGTGAGTTTGAGGGCATTGGAGTCTCGTCGATTTCTGAAGGCGTTGGTTACCCTGACAGGGAAAGCATTCGGCAATGTCTCCGCCCCGACTCCTCGGGCTGGCGGCGATCGGCTGCTGACGTCCGTTACACCGTGCCTCATTCTCAGCCCAGGGCGGCAGCAAAGGCAAGGAGATTCGCCGATTTGTCCTCAAGCGGTAGGATATCCTGTCGTTAACTCTTCTGTGAGCATCAGCCGACGAGGCACATCATGGACCTGATCTATAAAAGTTCCAGTTATTGCATTCTTTCCTATCCGGCCCAGCAGGGGTTCGAGTTGTTCGACAAGGCAGCATGCAGCAGCGTTTATCTGGATGGCGCGCTGGCCTGGCATTTCCGCTGCGCCATGGAGGCCATTCCCGACGAAGCCCGCGATGTCGAGCACCTGGATGCCTTTCTCGACGACTACTGTCGTGGCGTTTGCCGTCCCATCGCCTTTCACTGACATGCTAGAATCTCGCGGTTAATCAAATCTGCCTGAAGGAAAGCCAAAAAATGGGTGCCGTCGATAGCAGTTACGTGTCCGACCATACGAAGTGGATCAACGAACAACTGGAAAAGAACCCGGAATGGGTTGCCGACCAGCAGGCCGGCCGCGCCCTGTGGTGGGACAAGAAGCAGGAGGTCGACACGACCTCACGTAACGCCGAATCCAAGGTGGCGCAGAAGCCTTACCCGTATGACGTGAATTTCTACGGCGAATAATCCGCTCGTAGGTATCACGCAAAAAGCCGGTCGATGACCGGCTTTTTGTTGTCTCCAAGCCATGAAAAAGCCGACCCGCAGGTCGGCTTGTCCGTTTTTGCCGGGAGCTTCGATCAGCCCGTCAGCGGCTTGACGACGCGCTTGACCGCGGTGTCTTCCGGGTGCGGGTGGATGGTGAAGCCCAGGCTGGTCATCAGGCGGAACATCTTGGTGTTGGTCGACAAGACGTCGCCGACGACGGCACGGTAGCCCTTCATGCGGGCGCATTCGATCAGCGCTGTCATCAGCTTGCGGCCGACGCCGCACTTTTGCCAGTCGTCGCCGACGGCCAGTGCAAACTCGACCGACTCACCGTCCGGATTGACCACGTAGCGGGCAACGCCGATTTGCAGTTCGGGCAATTCGACATCATCCACGTTGTCCTCGACTTCCCGGGTGATCGTGGCGACCAGGGCCATTTCGCGGTCGTAGTCGATCTGCGTGAAGCGGACCAGCATGGTCTGGGTCAGTTCGCGCAGGGTGTCCATGAAGCGGTAGTAGCGCGACTCGTCGGACATGTTCTTGACGAAATCCTGCTCCATGTCGGCGTCTTCCGGCCGGATCGGGCGGATGGTGACGACCTTGCCGTCGTTCATCTGCCATTCCTGCACCAGATGGACCGGGTAGGGGTAGATCGCCATGTGGGCATAGCGGTCGCCGTTGGCGCCCTGGGCATGGTCGATGACGATGCGCGCATCGGCAGCGATGGCACCGTTTTCGTCGACGATCAGCGGGTTGAGGTCGAGTTCCTGAATCCACGGCAGCTCGCAGACCATTTCCGAGATGCAGAGCAGGACTTCCTTGAGCGCTTCGCGGTCGACCGGCGGCATGTTGTGGAACTGGCCGAGAATCTTCGAGGCACGCGTCGAGTCGATCAGATCCTTGGCCAGGAACTTGTTCAGCGGCGGCAGGGCGACCGAACGGTCGGAGAAGATTTCGACGTCGAAGCCGCCGGCACCGAAGGTGATGACCGGGCCGAAGATCGGGTCGCGGAAGACGCCGATCATCAATTCGCGACCGTTCGGGCGCGACAGGAAGGGCTCGATCGAGACGCCGTTGATCTTGGCATCCGGCCGGCGTTTTTGCACGGTTTCGATAATGTCGTGATAGGCGTTGCGTACGGCCGGCGCATTCATGATGTTCAGGCGAACGCCGCCAACATCCGATTTGTGCGGCAAGTCGGGCGAATCGACCTTCATGGCGATGGGGAAACCGATCTGCTCGGCGAGCAGCAGGGCTTCGGTCGCCGTGCGCGCCACCATGGTCTGCGCCACGGGAACGCGGAAAGCACGCAGGATGGCCTTCGATTCCATTTCCGACAGCACCTTGCGGCGTTCGGCGAGCAGTGCCTCGATCAGCATCTTGGCGCCTTCGGCTTCCGGACGGCCATGCTGGCGGGTGGGTTCCGGCGTCTGCAGCAGCAGCTTCTGGTTACGGTAGTACTTGGAAATGTGGTGGAACAGTTCGATCGCGGTTTCCGGCATGCGGAAGGCCGGAATACCGTTGTCCTCGAGCAGTTTGCGGCCTTCGCGCACCTGCTCTTCGCCCATCCAGCAGCAGATAATCGAGCGGTTCAGCTTGTCGGCGATCTCAACGATGGCCTGGGCGACTGCCAGCGGGTCGGTCATCGCCTGCGGCGAGAGCATGACCAGCGTGCTGTCGACGTTCGGATCATGGGTGACAGCAAGGATGGTCTCGCGGTAACGCTCGGGCGTCGCGTCGCCCATGATGTCGATCGGGTTGCTGTGCGACCAGGTCGGCGGCAGGGCCTTGTTGAGCACCGCCATCGTTTCGTTGGTCAGCACGGCCAGCGGAATGCCCATGTCGCCGGCACGGTCGGCAGCCATGGCGCCCGGGCCGCCGCCGTTGGTGATGATGGCCAGGCGGTTGCCCATGGGGCGGAATTTGGAAGCCAGTGCCTTGGCGGCGTAGAACAACTGGCCGACGTTCTGCACGCGGACGACGCCGGCGCGGCGGATGGCGGCATCGAACACGGTATCGGATACGGCGGCCATGCCGGAGTGCATGGCGGTGGCCGCAGCGCCAGCCTCGTGGCGGCCGGCCTTGAGCAGGATGATCGGCTTGATGCGGGCAGCCGAGCGCAGGGCGCTCATGAAGCGGCGCGAATTGCGGATGCCTTCGACGTACATCAGGATGTAGTGGGTGCGGCTGTCGTAGATCAGGTAATCGAGGATTTCGCCGAAATCGACGTCGGCCGTTGTGCCGATGGAGATGACCGAGGAGAAGCCGACCTGATTGGCGCTGGCCCAGTCCAGAACGGCGGAACACATGGCGCCGGATTGGGAAACGAGGGCGAGGTTGCCGGGGGCGGCGTTGACCTTGGCAAAGGTAGCATTGAGGCCGGATTCAGGGCGGATGATGCCGAGGCAGTTCGGGCCGAGGATGCGCACGTTGTAGGAACGGGCGATTTCGAGCATCTTGCGTTCGATGGCGGCGCCGATGTGGCCGGATTCGGAGAAACCGGAGCTGATCACCACTACGTTGCGCACGCCGCTGCGGCCGCACTGTTCGATGATGTGCGGCACGGTCTGCGGGCGGGTGGCGACGACGGCCAACTCGACACGGGCGCCGATTTCCTCGATCGACTTGTAGGCCTGCTGGCCCTGGATCGTCTCGTGCTTCGGGTTGATCGCATAGAGGCGACCCTTGTAGCCCGAGCTGAGGATGTTCTTGAAGATGATGTTGCCAACCGCGTTCTCGCGGTCGGAAGCACCGATGACAGCAACCGATTTCGGTTCGAAGAGCGCGGTCAGATAGTGCTGCTCTAGCATGATTTGCCCCTTTTCAGGCTGTTATTGTGCAGTCGCACATTCTCACACAAAGCCATGGCCAATGCCATTGACGGAAAAGGGTTATTGCCTAATCGAGCAAGCTGCTTTCGAGTTGAATCGACTGCGACAGCGCCCGGTGTACCGGGCATTTGTTGGCGATTTCGAGCAGGCGTTGGCGCTGCTCGGTACTCAGGCCACCTTCCAGCGTAATGCGACGGGTGATGCGGTCGCGTTGAGCGCCGTCGATTTCCACCTTGTCGTGGCTCAGTTCGACGCTCACTCTGGTCAGCGGCAGTTCCTTGCGTTCGGCGTACATGCGCAGGGTCATCGAAGTGCAGGCGCCGAGGCCGCTCATGACGAAATCGAAGGGGGCCGGGCCGGCGTCGGCGCCGCCCATGCTGGCCGGCTCATCGGCGATCAGCTTGTGCTGGCCGACAGTGACCTGCTGCTGGTATCTTCCTTGTCCATTTTCCGCAACAACGACCGTGCCCGACATGACGCTCTCCGCTGAATTGAGTCCGACGATGATACCCCCTTCACCCTGGGTCATGGCTCACGCCGGGCGGATTTCAGCCGGTGGGCCGGTACTCGATCTGGCCTGTGGCAGCGGTCGCCACGCGCGTTGCTTGGCCGGGCTGGGCTATCGCGTGCTGGCCGTCGATCGCGACCCGGTGGCGCTGGCATCGATGAGTGGCGTGGCGGGTACCGAGACGGCGGAACTGGATCTTGAGGGCGAGGTTTGGCCGCTCGTTGGACGCAGCTTTGCCGGCATCGTCGTCACCAACTACCTGTGGCGTCCGCGCTTGGCCGATCTGCTCGCCTTGCTGGCACCGGGCGGCGTGTTGATCTACGAAACCTTCATGCTGGGCAACGAGGCCTACGGCAAACCGTCGCGGCCGGATTTCCTGTTGCGGCCCGGCGAGTTGCGCGAGATCGTCGCTACTGCCGGCTTGCGCGAACTGGCTTTTGTCGAAGGCTACGTCGACGAACCCAAGCCCGCCATGCGTCAGGCGATCTGTGCCGTGCGCGAGTGAGCGATTTTTTCCGCCAGTTCGGCGACTGCTGCGGTGCACAGGCTGTTTGAGGCAAAAACCACGGGCTGTTGCATGCCCGTGAAGTTGCCGGCCTGCGAGCGGCGGTAGAGTGGGTCGTAGTGCATTTCCAGCAGTTCGCGGACGAGCGCCGGCCAGTCGGCGGTGCCGACCAGCTCCCGCCAGCGGTTCAGCGTTTCGCGGCTGACCAGCGAGTGGAGAATCTCCAGCCGGTCGATCAGGAAATTTGGCTGGTCGAAGAAATAGGCGTAGTCGTCGAGCAGGAATTCGACGCGGGCTTCGATGGGCGCCTCGACCTCGACGCAGGCGCCGTGGCGGATGCGTTCGATCAGCGCTTCGGGAACGTGCAGGTTGCCGATCTTGCGGCTTTCCGCTTCGACATAGACCGGCCGGCCCGGCTCGAAGCGACTCAAGGCCTGCCATAGCGAGGTTTCGAATGTCTTCTGGGTCGGCTGCGGCTGGCCGGGCAGGACGCCAAGCACCGAGCCCTTGTGACAGGCCAGCGTCTCGAGATCCAGGATCTGCTCGCCGAGTTGTTCCAGCGCCTGCAGGATGCGCGTCTTGGCGCTGCCCGTCGGGCCGCAGATAACCTGGAATTGGAACTTTGCCGGCAGGGCTTCGAGTTGGTCGATGACATGCCGGCGGTAAGCCTTGTAGCCGCCGTCGAGTTGCCCGACTTGCCAGCCGATGGCGCGAAAAATGGTGCTCATCGAGCCGCTGCGTTCGCCGCCGCGCCAGCAGTAGATCAGCGGCTTCCAGTTTTTCGGGCGGTCGAGAAAGCTTTCCTTGAGATGACGGGCGATATTTTCGGAAACCAGCGCGGCGCCGATTTTCTTGGCCTCGAAGGGCGACACCTGCTTGTAGATGGTGCCGACTTC